>ONWJ01000139.1 GCA_900321535.1 uncultured Erysipelotrichaceae bacterium | reverse complement strand
TAATTCCTCAATCCACGATTTTGGAGAACGTCGAACTCGCTTTGACAATCGCTGGTCTTAAGAAAGAAGAGCGTGTGAAAAAAGCGATGGCGGCCCTTGCCAAAGTCGGTCTAGAAGGAATGGAAAGAAAACATCCGAATCAACTTTCCGGCGGACAGTGTCAACGTGTTGCTATCGCGCGTGCGCTTGTGAACGAACCAGAGATTCTTCTCGCCGATGAACCCACCGGCGCATTGGATTCCGTAACCTCGATTCAAGTCATGGATTTGATCAAGGAAATCGCGAAAGAGAAACTGGTCATCATGGTTACCCATAACCCTGATTTGGCCAAGCAATATTCCACCCGTATCGTAACGTTGAAAGACGGCTTACTCGAAGAAGATTCCAGCCCATATTCAGAAGAAGATGAGGCCAAAGAAAGAGAAGAGCAGGCTACTCCAATCGCTAACGAAAAAGCCAAAATGAGCTGGTGGACCGCGTTCAAGCTTTCGGCAAAGAATTTGGCCACCAAAGCCAAACGTACTGCATTAACGGTTGTTGCTGCATCTATCGGTATTGTCGGCGTTTCCGCCGTTCTTGCTGTATCTAACGGCATCTCCGAATATATCGTCTCAATTCAAGACGATTTACTCTCTGGAAACCCTGTTTATGTCGCTACATCTAGCCTTGATTTAAGCGCTTTGATGAACACCGTCACCGCGTTAGGGCAGAGCCGAAAAGTTGCCCAAGGCGTTCACGATGGCAAGATCGATGTCGACTTCTTGGTTGAGGAATTGATGAACCTCTCAACCTCTACCATTTCCAATGACATCAGCGAGGATTACATCCGTTTCCTTGAACAAATGCCACCAGAATACTATGCGGCGATGTCCAAGTCTTACGGGGTTGATTTGACCAATAACATCTACACCAACACCAAAATCAACATCAGCGACACCGCAGAAGAGGAAACGGTCTTCTCTCTTCGTGGCATGACTGGGTACTGCGAAACCATCTTGAGATATGCTGACGATGGAAAGTTCGCGAGCTTTGCCTCTTTGGTTTCAACCCTTACCTCCGTGCTTCGTCAATCTATCGACAACAAAGAGTATGTCTTAAATCAATATGACATCCTCGATACAGGCGGTAAGTTCGCGGAAAACGAAGACGAGCTTATGCTTGTCTTGAATCATGACCAAGAAACCACCGACCTTGTCATGACCATGCTTGGATATTACTCTCAGGCCGATTTCGAAACCGATATGGATTACCACGTCGCGGTGAGAGATAAGGCAATGACTCCTGAATTGCAGGCTAAATACGATGCGATCAAGAGCGTCTCGATTGAAACCATCAAAGCAAAAGAATTCACCTATTATCCAAACGACACCGTCTACAAAAAGCTTTATACCGATGGCGTCCCATTAACTTATGCGAAGCCATTCGAATATAACCACAAAGCTGATCCAGCTTGGAATACTGGGATGAAGATGAAAATCAGCGGCATTCTCGCTCCGAAAAAAGGCACCCAATATGGTTGCTTAAGGACCGGATTATATTACACCCCGAAATTCGTCCAACGCGTTCTAGCCGATGCGTCGCAGTCTAATATCGTCAAGTTCTTGCCGACTTATCGCGAGGCTATGGCGTCGACTGGAACCTCCGTTAACGGCTATATCTCCATGCCAAACCAGAACATGGGCGTCTTATATAAGCTTCATTATTACTTCCGTGGCAGTTCCGGAGACATGACGCTGTCTGTTGGCTCTAGCAGTGGCATCAGCGATATCACGGTCTTGAGCAATTCTGCTCTTGGCGGAAGAAAACTTCCAAGCCGCATCGATGTCTATCCAAAATCCTTCAATGATAAATATCAGGTAACGGATTACCTGGATCAATGGAACGGCAAAGACCCCATCACATTGAAGGCGACGGACAAATACGAGCAGAAAGTATTAACCGCAGAAGAACGAACGACTGTGAAATACAACGATAACCTCGAAGTCGTCATCTTCATGATCAACTCCATCATACAAATCATCACCGTTGCGTTGATTGCATTCACATCGTTATCGCTAGTTGTCTCCACGGTCATGATCGCGATCATCACTTACGTTTCTGTTATGGAACGTATCAAAGAGATCGGCGTTATCCGTGCCCTTGGCGGACGTAAACGCGATGTATCGCACTTGTTCAATGCGGAGACGTTTATCATCGGTAGCATCTCTGGTTTGTTCGGGCTAGTGGTGACATACTTATTGCAGGGCTTGCTCAACTTCATCATGTACAAAGCCTTCGATATCGGCGTCATCGCGAACCTGAACTTCTTCGTTGCCGCGATTGTCCTTGTCATCGCGATTGCGTTGACCATGATTGCTGGTTTGATCCCATCCGCTAGCGCGGCTAAGAAAGACCCAGTCGTCGCACTCCGCACCGAATAATTCAAAAACATAAAAAGCCTGCAGAACTCCGCTTATCGTTATGATTAACGCGGAAACTGCAGGCTTTTTCGTTTATTTATTTTTTCGTATTAAAGACCGCCAATATTCATCTTTTTGATATAGGCGTTGGAGATAGAAATTCCAGAGCCACCCATCTTCAGTTCTTTATCGAAGCAACGGAGATCGCTAAAGAGCTTTAAGATGTTTCCGGATAAGGTGATGAGATTCAATGGCTCAGCAACTTTTCCATCGCGAATGCGGAAGCCTTCTGCCTGGCAGGAGAAATCACCAGAGATGGGGTTGAGGCCTTGTCCAAACCCGGCGACTTCGGTGATGTAGACGCCATCTTGGATAGGGGCAATCATTTCATCAAAGGACTGCTTGCCTGGTTTAACAAAGATGTTGGAATAACCAATCGCCATGACTCTTCCGCCGAAACGTCCATTGCCAGTGGATTGGGTGCCGTTGCCTTCTTTCTTCGCCGTCTCGCGGTTATGAAGATAGGTATTGAGTACGCCGTTTTTGATGATTGTCTTCCTTGTTGCAGCGACGCCTTCATCATCAAAATAGTAATAGAAGAATGTGCGTGCGAACGGATTTTCTTCGATAGAAAGCTTCTTTGATGCGATCTGCGTTCCAAGTTTGCCTTCTAAGAAAGAGGAGTGGCGTTGCACGTCATCCGCAGAGCAGGCGTCTAATAAGACCCCGACAAGATCCGCCATGATCTCACGGTCAATGACGGTAGGATATTTCTTTGCTTCGCAGGGGGCGCCGCCTAATTTGGAGATGGCGTGATCCACGATCTTCTTTGCGAAAGGCTGAGGATCAAACTTAGAGAGATCGTTATCGAAGAAAACGTCATAGAAGGTCTTGGTCTCTTCACCATCGCGGATTACCGCGCCTGCGACGAAGGAATAGGAATTGCCTTTATCTTTCAAGCGCAGGCCAAATGAATTCATGACGATGCGCTCATAAGAGCTCTC
>ONWJ01000065.1 GCA_900321535.1 uncultured Erysipelotrichaceae bacterium | reverse complement strand
GTTCGTATCGCCATTTTCTGCGATTCCGAGTTTTGGCACGGATATCATTTCGAAGAAAACAAATCCAAGATTCATTCGAACCTCGACTATTGGATTCCTAAGATTGAACGGAATATCGCTCGGGACAAAGAGGTCAATGAGACCTTGGCCAAGCAGGGGTATCTTGTGCTCCGTTATTGGGGACAGCAAATCGAAAAGGACCTTGATGCAGTTGTTGATGAAATCATGGCCAAGATAAGAGTTCGCCAGGAAATCTTAGCTAGAAAGAAAGGCCCCTTTGTTCGTACGACGCTTGTTTATATCGAGCAGAATCATGCGTATTTGATGCTATATAGAAACAAGAAAAAGAATGATCTCAACGAAGGTAAATGGGTTGGTGTTGGCGGTCATTTAGAAGACGGAGAATCGCCTGTCGCTTGTATGAAGCGAGAGGTTTTTGAAGAGACCGGATTAACTGTTACATCCTACCGATATCTTGGGAAAATCTACTTCTTAAATTCAAAATATCCTGCAGAAGTCATGTATTTTTATCATGTCAATGAAGTTACAGGACAACTAATCGATTGCAATGAAGGTGTGCTTCGTTACATTGATATCGATGAAGTTTATGATCTTCCTATGTGGGATGGCGATCGTATTTTCATGCCGTTATTGCAGACTCGTGAGCCTGCGTTTGAAATGAGCTTAGGCTATGATGGCGACAAGTTGCTTGACGTCATCGGGCCAGTTTACCCAGCGAAAAAGAAAGGGAAAAAACATGGAAGAAAGAAAAGATGAGGTTTCCATCTCCTCGCCGCTTTTTTATCAATACTCCTCTCATCTTGGATTGCTTGTTCGTTTCTATGAAGAGGTGGTGGGCAAGGATACTTATCCCCGAGTGTATTTAGGAATCTTTGCTTCCTTGGATCTGATTGGATCAACCATCCCTGAAGATGCGTTCGGATTTTATTGCACTTGCCTTTACCACGCTGGCACAGAGCGAGTCATTTATGATGTCGATGGCTCGAAGACACCAATTCCACCGTTTGACCCGAATGATCCGATGTGCGCGGATTGCCGAGAGCTTGTGGACTTGGCGCTTGTTCAATATGCCTTTATGTCTTCATTGGAAGACAAGAAACATGCCTTGAAAGATTTCCTAGGTCCCGTATTCTCTTTCAGTGGAATTGGAGTGGAAGGCGTTGATGATGGATATCATCAGACCAAGGATGAATTTGCAGGTTATATGAATGAAATCAGAGCGAAAGTCTTGCCTGATGAGGCTACCCGCGCTGAATATAAACAATGGCTATCATCGAGAATCAATGAATTGGTTCGTATTTTTGAGGGGAATAGAGCATGAACGAAGAAGAAAAACAATTAAGCAAACCGCAGCAAGTGAAGCGGTTCTTCATGACGACCACCAACGGCATGGCAATCGGATTATTTGGCACGCTGATCATCGGGGTCATCATCAATCTGTTTTCAAAGATTCCTGGCCTTGCGGTCGTTGGTAACATCGCGACGATTATCCAAGGCCTCATGGGGGCTGGCATCGGGTTAGGTGTTGCTCTTTCTTTGAAGAAAACCGGGGTGGCGGTTGTCGCTATCATGGTTGCAGGCATGGTTGGAAATTATGGTTTCCATTGGATCGCAAATGACATGCTCCGTTATGAGCAATTCACGTTGACAAGCATCGGCGATCCTTTGTCTTGCTACCTGTCCTCTCTGATTTGCCTTTTCGCTTTAGAATTGCTAAAAGGCCGCAAAACCCCAGTGGATTTGATTCTTATCCCTCTTCTAGGGATTGGCTCTAGCATGATTTATGCTATCTTCATCGCCGACTGGGTTCACTATGTAACGGTTGGGATCGGCATGGTCATCGAGGCTTCCTTCAATGCCGTTCCCTTCTTGATGTGCATTATCATCTCCGCTCTTGTTGGCATGGCTTTAACCGCTCCGATTTCTTCAGTTGCCATTTGCGTCGCCATCAAAATCGGCAACGTTCCATTAGCGGCTGCAAGCGCCATGATTGGCTGCTGCGTCCAAATGGTTGGCATTGCTGTTCAAACGGCTAGAGACAATAAGTGGGGGTCAGTGTTGGCGGTCGGCATTGGCACCTCCATGCTTCAATTCAAGAACATCATCCGCAAGCCTGTCATTTGGCTTCCCACCATCATTGTGTCGGCGTTGCTTGGCCCATTTGCCATGTTATTCCCGCTTGATGGAGTTACGAACATCATCAAAGCAGCCGCTTCTTCTACGGCCACATCAGGAGAAATTGCCGCTGCTAACGGCGTGGTCTCTTCTCTTTCTGTTGCCGGCGGCATGGGAACATCAGGCTTAGTAGGGCCACTGAATTTCCTTGGAACGATCGGCTATGATAACTGGGTTCTTTGGGTTTTGATTGTCAGCGTGTGCATTCTCGGGGCAGGGCTTCTCGTATTCTTGGTCGACCTTCTTTTCAGAAAACTCGGTTGGATCACCAAAGGTGACTTCTCCCTGCAAAACGATATTTGATGGAGAAACAGAAAATGGAATGGAAACTTGTCTCAATTGATCAAGAAACCAATCACCCGTTCTTGAATTTCTTTACGCTTCATTATGAAGTGACCAGAGATGGTGAAACGCATCCATACTCTTACTTTCTGGCCTCACGTCGCTCGAAAGACGAATTGCGCGCCAAGGCAGGCGAATATTCTCGTCCTGATGGCGTGATGATGGCGTTATATCGTGTAGACCCGAAAGACGGAGAAGTGTCCGTCCTTCTTACAAGACAATTCCGTCCCGCGATTGGGGCTTATGTCACTTCTTTCCCGGCTGGCTTGCTTGATCCAAAAGACAAAGACGAATGCGAAGCAGCAAAACGTGAAGCAGAGGAAGAGGTTGGTCTTCTTATCAGCGATCTAGAACGCATCTCGCCTGCTGCCCCAACGAGCAGTGGGCTTTCCGATGAGATGTGCGCTTTCGTCATGGCCAAGGTTGTTGGCAGCACCAAACAGCACCTTGAGGAGTTTGAAGACATCTCTCATCGTTTTGTTTCTCTTGCTGAATTAAAAAAACTCCTGGACGATCCCAAGGAGTTTTTCCCGTTAACAATTCGATTAGTTTGCTTGCTCTTGCTCGCTCGCTTCGCTTGATGGCTCGGGCTCAAGATCATCTTCTTTGTGGCCTACCGAAAGCAAAGTAATGAGGGCAAGCGGATAAAGCAAAGCAAAGTAGACGAATCTCACATTGCCGATTGCAAAGCCTGCGAAGCTGATGATGGCAGGCAAAATGACGAGACCTGCAAAAACTAGCCCAATATAAAGGAGAGCCTTCGGGTCTTCTCTTGCTTTTAAAATCAGAACGATTCCGCGGAAACAAATGCCTGGGAAATAGAAAATCGAGAACCCAAACATGGAGATCATTTCCCTTTTCGCAGGATTAGATGAAGCCACAGCTAAAACGATTGCTCCAATAACGCAGAAGCCTATTTCGACCGCGAATTGCAGAGTTTCTTC
>ONWJ01000165.1 GCA_900321535.1 uncultured Erysipelotrichaceae bacterium | reverse complement strand
TTCCGACCTTCATTTTCATGCTGATCACGGGTCAGATCATACCATTGTTCTTTGTCGTGCCTTATTGGATCACCCATAGGAAGAACGAGCAAATCGAAGCGTTTGAAGCCGAAATCAAAGAGGCAAAATAACATCTAGCCCTGATGAAAATTCAGGGCTTTTTTGATCTATCCTTTTTGGGCCGAAACTGAAAAATCGCTCGGAATTTAGGAGACTTGGCGAAAAATGCCAATTAATAGACGCTTTCTGGAAAAGCCGAAGAAAAACTCTCCGCATGTGCTTTTTCTGGGTATGCCAATACGGCAAAACAGCAACGCCAAATCAACCAAAACCGTTATGGTTCATCCTGAACATTATGGTCCTACAAAGTGCATCAAAATCGGCGATGATAACGTCGGCAAAAATGGCGATATCCTTACAATTCCCCATCATATGACCTTATTGCTTGGAAAAAGGGATCTTTTATAAAGTCTGCTTATATAACGAAATGGACGGCCGTTGAGCCGTCCATTTCATTTATCCTACCCAACCGAGCGGTTGCTACGGAGCGCATCGATAAGCGCGTCGCGTTCGAGCGGTCGATAGAAGTAATAGCCCTGAAGATTGAGCTTTGGATTGATTTGATGGAGGAGGTTGTATTGGTCGATGTTCTCAACACCGACGACGGTCGCTGAGATGCCTTTGGCCTTGGCTTCATCAAGCAAGGCTTTGATATCTTTGAGTTTGCGTTGATCGGAGTCAATGTTGGTGACCAAGTTACGGGAAACCTTAATATCGTGGATACCAAGTTCTAGGACCCTATCCAAGCTCAAGAAGCGTCCGGTATACTGGTCGATGACAACCTCGGAGTGGTTCGCGCGAAGAATCTTAACGATGCGTTTGCACTCCTCGAAACGATCGCTGGCGTCCTTCTCTGGAATTTCGAAGGAGAGGAATTCGTTTGGAAGACGCGCAGTCTTGATAAAGGAGGCGAGGTCGTCTGCAAACGAAGGATCGGTGAACAAGGACACCTCGGTGTTGAGTGAGATGCGAATGAAGCCCATGTCATCTAATACTTTGGCAGAGGTGTTTTGATAGAAGTTCGCAACATAACGGAGCAAGGCACGGGTAATCAGAGGAATCTTGCCGTTTTCTTCCGCGACACGGACGAGTTCATCCGGGTTAAAGACGATATGACGGTATTCGTCTTGGATACGGAGAAGAATTTCTGCGCCGTAGATCTTTTTCGTGCCAGAACGAACCATCGGCTGGAGAGAGACACGGAAGGTCTCTTTACCGAATTGCTCGTCGATGACGGAGAGGATGAATTCACGTCTAGATGCTGGACGGACATAGTCGGTATCATCGAAGTAGACGATGTCTTTGCCGTTTTGCACACGTTTATCTTCTTTGAGTTGACGGTAAACATGACGGAAGAAGTCGTTCGCGGTCGCATAAGAAGATGGATAAGACATTGGTCGATAGTTGAGTTGAAGATCGTACTTATCCTCGCCTTGATAAGTGATGCCTTTGGTGAAGGTAAAGATGACCTCGCAGGTATTCAAGACGTCAATTTGACCATCATTTGGCAAGAATAATCCAAAGGTTTGAGAATCGAAGGCGTAGATTTGTTCTGCGCCTTTCATCATGCCTTTGATCTTCTCTAAGAAGTTACGGTAGACAAGGAGCAAGCCTTCTGAGCCAAAGCGTTCTAACAGTTGAACATGGTTCGCCACCTGAAGCAATAAGATATAGCCCTTATCACCGACAAGATAATGCTTCTTGGCTTCTTCTAATAAGGAATAGAAGGAATTGATTAATAGGTCATGGTCATAACGGTCAAGCCCTTCTTCCGCCTCATTGATACGCTTTAAAAGCAAGGTGGAATTGACACCTCTTTTCGCGTCCATGGTCATGGAGACGGAATAGGTTTGTCCATTGATTTGAACGGTACGGCGATTCCCTTTCACCAGCGGGCAGCCGCGGCAAGGCGTGGCTAAACCAAAGAATGCGCGGTGGCAGACCTCTCCAACTGGAGGTTCCATTCCAACAACACGCGGGAAGTTAGAAGAATAACTAACGATGCGGAAGGAGCCGCGTTCTACTTGGTAAGTAGCCGCGTCTTCATAGGCCAAGAAGGAATCAAGCAAACGATTGGATTCCACCATCCCTTCCATGACGCGTCCGATGACGAAGCTAGAAGAAATGTGGTAGCAGGCTGCGGTCAACGCTTCTTTCAAGTAAGAATCCATGAAATGGTCGCCAGAAGTATTCACGAAGAAGATGAAGCCAATCTTCTTGCCTTCCCTGACGATGGAATAGAAGAAGCCGCTAGAGATGCCAAAACGATCGCACGCCCTGCCTAAAGCGATGGTAACGTGGTCACGGCTTGAGAAATAGAAAGAATGATCACTGTCTTCGGAAGCGGAGATCGCGGCCATGATATCGTCTTCGATACGCATGCCCATGGAGAATGGCTTGTTGGATCCAACATGGTCTAAAACCGCAAAGCCAGCTTCCTCTTGTCCGAAGGCAACGATGCCGGCGGATTCAAAGCGAAGCTCTTTGGTAAGCGCGGTTAAGGTTTCAGCGATGCCTTGGCGGATCTCTTCTTTGTTGGCAGAATCCGCATTCAAAGAACGGAGATTGAACAAGATCTTCGACATCTGGTTGAGGTACATCGCGTTGCGGCCAACGTCGATTGGTCCAGGATAATGGATACGGTTTGGAAGATAAACCGCGGCGAGTTTCCCTTGACGTTTCGCGTAACGAAGGTCAGAAAGAAGTTCGTGCAAAGAAGAGAATGGATAGCAAACGACCGAGAAATGGGCAGGCAAGGACACAAAGCCATCCATCGTGTGCTTATTGATGGCTAAAGCCGGCATCAACAAGGTCAATTTCTCTTGTATGACGGAAAGCGAATCGATGCGTGGGATGAAGAAATAGAAGCTCGTGCGGTCCTCCGCTAAGATGCATAAGGTATTCGGGAAAGAAGCGAATTTCTTGCGCATTTCCTTGACGAATTTGTTGATTTCCTCGTTGCTGAGGGTCTCTTCGCCAATCTCATAATAGACTTCCACCAACAAGTTACGGAATGACATCGCGTTGGCGATGATATTGGTAAGTTGCTTTTGGAAGGAAGCGTAGGTGATGACATCATCAAGTCCTTCCACACGCTCAAGCTCTAAATTGGAATAATCCGAATGAGCATAAGCGAAGGAGATGTTTTTGAAGGTGACGTTAAGTTTATCGATTTCTTCGTTTAAGGCGGAGAACTCTTCAACGAAGGTTACCGGATATGGGGTCAACTGGGTTTTGCCATGGTTGATCGCATGATAATTGGTCAACGTGATCTTGAATAAGCCATCCATGTAATATCTTCTTAGCAACTTGGTGATGAAGAACATGGCGACGCCGAAAGCGATCAACAAGGCCAATGATAAGACGATCAGCAAGACAAGATAGACCGATTGACGAGTCTTGCCCCATAAGGTCGCGAAGACAATCAAAACCGCGGCCAATAGGCCAAGCAACGCGACCAGAATGATGGTTCCAACATTGAACAAGAAGGATAAGGTGAAGGTTTTGTTATTTTGTTTCTTTTTCGCCATAACTAACCTCCAATAACGTCATTACGCGAAATCTCACCGATGGTCGCGACAATGGCTTTGCCGATATCCGCGTATTTGCTTAAAGACTTCGCATATTCTTCGACGGTGCGCTTTTGATCAAGGAATCCGGTGATGACTTTCGCGGCTACGAAAGGAACGTGGAAAAGATAGCAAGATAAAGCGATTCCACCGAACGTGCTTTCTAGCACCACTCGCTCGCTCGCGCCGAATAATCTATCATTCGCAGATAATGCCTCGAGTTCATTTCGAGCCGAATAAACATGATTCGAGGAGAAATAGACGGCGCGATGCACCTCTGAGAAGGTACGCGCTTCAAACGCGTTTTGCAGATAGCCAAGAATATCTTCTTGGGTTACGTAGTAGGCTGGGAATCCCGGGATTTGGCCAAGTCTAGCATCGGCTTCCGCCATCTGGTCAACGTCCCCTGAATAAGTATGCTGAGATAAGGCAATCTGCCCGATTTGCCAGTCTTTGGTGTACGCTAGACACCTTCCGACGGCAAAGCAAAGGATGATGTAATACTTTTGAATGAGATAAAGGGTAATCGCGGAGGAAAGGTAGTTGGTGTAGATATCCTTCACCAGCAAGACTTCTTGATTGAAGATCTTCCCGATCTCCACTCGGATATGGTCCAAAACGACTTCCTCTCTCTTTCCGGTGATGATGGATGAGAAATAGAGGATGTCGTCGTGGGTAGAGCCAACGATCATGATCATTTTTTCTTGCCTCCTTCAAATGGATTCTCACGCAGAAGGGCATCGAATTTCTCTTTCGATAACGCCGGTGCGTAATAGAAGCCTTGGATGGTATCGCATTTCGCGCGGCGGAGAATATCGATCTTCTCTTGGGAGTCAACGCCTTCGGCGATGACTTCTAGACCGACCGTCTTGCCCATGGTGATCAAGGTCTTGACGATTTCTCTGGCCTTGACGTCTTCAACGATATCATCGATGTAAGATTTATCGATTTTGATGGCATCGAAGGGGATTTTGCGGAGGTTTCCGATATTTGAATAGCCGATGCCGAAGTCATCCATCAAAACGCGTAACCCGTTTTCTTTGAGTTTACGGATCGTGGATAAGGAGAGGAATTGGTTGGCTTGAGAGGTGGTTTCGGTAATCTCAATTTCAATCAACGAAGGATCGATTTCATAGAAATGGATCGTATCCATGACAAAGCTTAAGAAGTCCATCGCGTAGAACTCAAACAACGAGAAATTAATGGAAACAGGAAGTACCCTTCTACCCCTACGTTTGGCTTCGCTTAAGTCTGCGCAGACGGCGCGGAAGACATAGGTATCCACTTCATGGACCAAGCCTGCGGCTTCGATCTTCTCCATGAATTTCGCCGGGCCTAATAAGCCATATTTTGGAGAGTTCCAACGAATCAAGGCTTCCGAGGAAATGAATTCTTTCTTGTTAAGAGAGAACTTCGGCTGATAATAGACCACGAATTCTCCAGCCTCGAAGGCGGCGATGATTTCCTCGATTTGGTTATAGGAAACCTCTTTCCTCATGTTCGGGGTGTAATAGGCAAAGGATTCGAAGTTGCGTTCGGCATAATCACGGGTAAGGGTCGCGTTGTCGATTTGGCTGAGCAAGGATTCGTTTGGCTTGGCTTCGACCACGCCGAAGAACGGTTGAACCTGAATATGGTAGACATGGTTTTGGGAGATCTCATAAATGGCATCGCGGATGGTGATGATCAAATCCTTGATCTCCTGATTGTTCATGCCGAAGTTATAGATTAAGAAGACGCCTCTATCGAAGCAGAATACGTTGTTTCTGCGGCTCATTTTGATTTTCTTGGAACTGAAAATGCGGTTGAGCTCCGTTGCGGTGCGGGAGTTGAGGTCGTTTTGTTCGGAGCTTCTTGCATAGGCAGCAGATGAGCCGTGGACCGCGCTGGTAAAAGCGATGATATGCTGCGGCTGCTTGATGTATTGGATGCCTAAGCGTTTCGCGACAACACGAGTTTGGAAGGCGTAAAGGTTATAGAAGGAAGAACGCTGACCAAGGGTATAAAGGTTTTCAAGCTGCAAGGAATCGTACAACGTTCTTTGGGAAAGATAACGCGTGATGAAGCGCATGAATAGACCCGCCGCAATCGTGAGCATGACAAGCACGAAAATGGACCAGAATGGTTGACCATCAAGCACCCCGATTCCAAAAAGAATCGCGGAGGTGATGATAATCGCGCCGTAAAGGGCACCGGAGGCCGTCGTCAGGATGAACAGGATTCGTTTCGATTTCATGCTTCATCCTCCTTGTGTTGCTCTTCGTTAGATTGCTGCTCTTGATTAGCCTCTTGTTGCTCTTCTTGGGCTTGACGTTCTCTCTCCTGCTGCTTCTTCTCAAGCATTTGCTGGAGCATCTCTTGTTTGAGTCTTTCGCGGTCTTTGGCTGAAAGTTCGGTAAGGCTTGCTGGGGTTGGCTTTTGTTCCTGCTCTTCTTGGTTGGTCTTCATGGTAACCACGATGTCCACCATCGAAGAGATGACAAGATATAATGCAGGGATCAATAACAAAACGAATAGTCCCCATGGAGAGGCGACGAATTGGAAAACCGCGCCCAAAGCCGGGGAATTGAGAACGACCACGCCGAGCATGAAGTTTTCGGTGATAACCTGATATTGGTCGGAAGCACCGAAAGATGTCGCGGCATCTTCGTTGATACCTTCGAGGAAGAAATAATAACGTCCTTGTCCTGCGGTTTTGCTTTCATCGACATGAATATCGAAGACACGGTGGGTGATGACCATCGGAAGGCTGCCAGAACGATTGACGGTCGTGCGGTTGGTCTTGGGGATATTTTGAGAGCCGGTTTTGGTTGGCTCAGTGAACGAATTACTCGCCGTGAAGCCATCGTAGAAAGTGATGTCAACGTGCTTGCCCGCTTTCCAGTCCGCATAGACGGTATCCGGGTTCTTTTTAAAGGTGATGATCGCGGAATTGACTTTATATTCTGGCTCCATGGAGTTGGTCAAAACCAAGAAGGAACCTGTTCCAAAACGAATTGGCTGACCAAAGTTATCCTTTTCATGGACTTTGGCGTCGATGGTTCCGGCAGCAACGGCGATGAAAAGCGCACCGACGATGCCGATGAAAGTCCATTCTAAAATGCGGCGGACTTTGGATTTGGGCTTCTTCTGCTTTTTCTCGCTCATATCTTGACCACCTTTCCACCGCATTCCACTTTGATGGCGTAGGCTTTGTTGAAATCATGGAAGACTTTGGCTTCCGATTTGTTCATCGTATATTTGCCGTCTTCGACGTAATACCCTTCTAAGGTTTTGACGACGAAAGATCCTTCCGTTGGCTTTTCTTTTTTCATTGAAGCGGATTCTGCAAGGTTTCCGGAAGAATTCGCTGCAGAACCAGGCTCTTTTCCAAATTCACCCGCGTTTTGCAGGGATTCTGGGGAATTCGCCTTTTTTGCAGGGATTTTGATAATCGTTGGCGGAAGCGGCGCGATAAGATGTCCATTCGCGTGTTGATCTGGACGGATCTTGCGGACGACGTAGCGGCGTTTCCTTGGAGGAGTGGAGAGTTGCTCGCCAGGTTGTTCTTGAGCGGCAAAAGGAGAAGCCTCTACTTGGTCATTGACTTCAACGTTATTTGAAGCCTCCGCTGCACTTTCTATCAGGATGCTTCCATCAACGGGAGAGACCTGATCTTGGGATTGCAAAAGCGCTTCTTCAGGTGGCAACGGTTTATTTTCTACTGGCTCCTCCACCGTTCTAGGTTGCTTTGGATCGACCAAATGACCGTTCGCGTGTTGATCTGGGCGGATCTTGCGAACGACATAACGGATTTGCTTGCCGTTTCTAACTCCATAGGTGCCAAGAAGCGAACGGACAGGAGCAGGCTTCGGTTTGGTTTCTTGCGCTTCTTCGATTGCGGCGACCAGCTCTTCCTCTTTCTTCTTTTGCTCGTCCATGACGTCGATGAGGGCGTCATCATCAAAGATTTCTTCCTCTTCAACAGGAGTTTCAACGGGTTGAGCTTCTTCTGGAATTGGCTCTTTCTTTTCGTATTCAGAAGGATCTTTAAACTTGAGTTCTTCGACTTCTTCTCCAGGAGGCGTAAGCGTGCCTTCATGATAAGAATCCAAAGCGCCTTCCCCGGTATGATTGCCAGGATGGAAGTAATTTGGAACTTCTTGGTTCGGGATGATGTCGTTTGGATCCCATTCCACATCGCTTTGATGGATTTGGATAACCGGTTCCCCTTCTCCAAGCATCGGGCCAATATGGTTGGCAGGATCAAACGCTTCATCCGGAGGCGTATCCATCATGCGGTCGCGCAGAGCAGCTTCGATGATCTGGCGACGGACACGGTTGAGGGCATCTTCCTCTTCTTTCTGGATGAGGGCTTTCTCGAGTTCGGCGAGACGAAGTTTCTCGGCTTCGCGCTTGGCCAAAACATCTTCGACCTCAAGCTCGAAGTTGCGGACTTCTCTTTGCTTTCTGCGCAGCAAAGCGTCGCGTTCTTGCAGCCATCTGCGGTAATCTTTTCTTTCTTGATACTGCTCGGCGTAGTATTCGCGGACTTTCTTATGCGGATGAAGCGGGAGATCTTGAGGCACCATCGACTCGAGATAACGTTGATATCCTTCATCGACGCGCACGAATTGAAGCGGCCCTTCAAGCAATGGACCATAGACAAAGGTCTCATCATCCATGGAGGTGAGGACCTTTGGTTTATAGATCTTGACGCGATGTTTGACGTTATTGGAACGTTTCTTGCCATGCGCCGACAAATAGGAACCAAACAACGAGAAATTGAGTTCGGCGAGTTCTTCGTCGGTGAGCAAGTCGTAGTTTTCATCCATACGATAGTCGATACCTAATCCAGTGTAGGATTCGAGGTATTTATAGACTTCGTAGCAATGACGATACTTCGGGTTCTTACGAAGAATATTGGTCAAAACGATCGGATTACGGACGTTATTCTCCGTCTTGAAGATCTTCATGAACGGGGAGTTATAGTAATAACGGACGTATTCACGGACTTCTTCGATACGGGCGAAATAAGCGTTGTTAGCCTTCGAGGCCGCGGTTTGAGACTCAGAGACGATTTTGACTTTGGTCTCGATCTCGACTTCTGCCCCATCGACAAAGGAATGGTTCTTTAGATACAACGTCTCTTGGTCATGGAGGCGAGCGAATTTCACCGCGAATTCGTAACGTTTTTCAATAAATAACAACAATTTACGGATGAAGGTCGCGATGAAGCGGTTCTCATAGGTGATGATATTCTCTTCGTTATAGAAAGAGAGGATTTTCGAAGGGATGACATTGCCATAATCATCGACTTCTTTGATGTATTGGGTATGAGAAGCAAGGTGCTGGACCGATTCGCCTTTGATTTTCTTGGCCAATTCAATCGGAGAGATATCACCGATAGACTGGGTGACTTCACGCGGATTGGCAATGATTTCTCCTAAATCGAAAATGACGCCTTCGATCTTATTGATCCAAGCCGGGTCATAAGAAGAGGTCTCCAGACGGCTCATCTTCATGTAGGTGTTTTTGCCGCTGGAAAGCTCGTTGAGAATCTGCTCCTCGTCTCCGTTATCGGTGAGGCGCTTCATCTTCTCAACGTACTTCTTAAACAGATTTTCGCTAGAGGAGTCGGCCATTTTCGCTTAATTAATTGTTCTTGATGAGTCCTTCGATGTAGTTATGGGCCATTGGGAAGGTGCCCTTGCCATAGGTCTTATCCAAGAAGGCATCGAGCTGCTTGAGCTCATCCTTCAAGAAGGCGATGTTGAGGGATTCGAATTTCTTCAAGATCTTGTTGGTGAAGATGAAATCGAAGCCATCGACTTCTTTGCCGCCGCAAGCGACATAGGTTGGGATGAAGGTTTCAAGTTGCTTCAAGATACGGTTACCGAAGGCAAGCTTGAATTTCTTAATGACAAAGTCATCAAGGTCCGAGAATTTCTTCATCATCGATTCAGAGATTGGGTTCTGACGGATGGCTTCATCGAACAAGGATTTGAGCTGGCCATAAGCAATGGGCATCGGCTCTTGGGCTGGCGCATCAAATGGACGGCCCTTATCGTCGAAGAAGAGCGAGATAGCACGGTCATAAACCTTATCGGAAATGGTGAAGGTGGAGTCGTCGTTGTTCGCGGTGCCAAAGAAGATGACGTTCTGCGGGATGGCGAGTTTGCCGTCTTTAAGAAGGGCTGGGTCGCCTTCCACCACATTCGGGATCAAGTCGATTTCCCAGGCGCCGGTATCTCTCATTTCCATGACCGAGAGGAATTCGGCGAAGTAATATTCGATACGCGCCAAGTTCATTTCGTCGAGGGTGATGATGGATGGGTCTTTACGGTAACCCGTCGCATACAAGGCTTTCAAGAATTCGGATTCATTGAATTTCTTGGTGAATTCGTTGTAGTAACCAAGAAGTTCGGAACGGTCTTTCCAAGATGGTTGGACCGCGATGATCGCAGAATCATGGACGAAGAATTTGCCAAGGGCGTACGCCATCGAGGTTTTACCAGTACCAGAGATACCTTCCAAGATGATGAGTTTGGAGGTTGCAATACCAGCGAATAACTGACGAATGACGTCGATTTTGTAGAATAAACCGAGGTTAGACGCCGCAAAGTTACGGAACGCGTTGCAGATTTCTTCTAAGGAGAGGCCCGGACGGAATGGGATATCCATGTTCGTGCCACGATACGCTTGGTCGACCGAGATGAGTTTGGGGAAGCGGGTATCAAGGATCGGCGTTTCGCCTTCTTTGACCTCTTCTTCCTTCTTGCCATCTTCTGTCTTCAAGCCCATGTAACCGACTTTGAGATTGAGGATGCGGTTTTTCTCTTGGGTGGCTTGATAAAGCTCATAGTTCAAGGTCTCGACTTGCTTACGGAGATCATCTTTATCGAGCTCTTTCTTGACGAAGCGGATGTATTTACGGAGCAAGATGAAGAGCAAGAAAAGGATGCCGCCGATGACGCCGAGGAAAAGAATCAAGAACAAAACCCAGAAGAACCATCCCCAGAAGCCGAATGAGGCGGAATAGGTGGCTAAATAGGAATTGTAATCGCTGAAATTGGTCGGAACATCAGCCCAAGGCGAACCAAAGGCTTTGCCGAAAAACTTTCCGAGGTCACCGAAGACTCGGATAATCATTTCACGCAGATACTCGAAATAAGGTCCCATAATCACATCTCCCTTACGATTTTGAATTGCACTTGAGCGTGGAAGCTAGCTCCCATAATCGCATTGACACAGTCTTTGTCCCAGCCTTCTAGATACATGCTGACCACGATTTCCTTAGGCTCGCCGCGATAGCATTTCAGGATGAATGGATTCTCTTTGTATTTAGAATCCGTCGGCAGCGTCCGCCAATCGATGGAAGGCTCTTCCTTGAAGCGTAGCCCTGCTAGATAGGAAGCTTCTTCATCGAAGACATAGACGCCTTTTTTATGCGCGGCATTGAAGCAAGTTCTCTCCCCAACTAACGGGATATCTTCTTCTAGAGGCGTCTGCTTGTAACGAATCAAAGACGGGTCATTGAATTCCCCATAGACGACTTCTTTGGAGATGCCATCTTGGGTGTAGTAGTCAAAATAAGGATCTTCGCCGTCATTATCGAGGATGCCCCCATAATAGGTCTCCCCTTCTTTATGCGGGTCGAAGATATAATGCTGATGTTCGGAAACATCGTATACGGACACGCGCATCGCGTTTTGGAGGGCGTTGAGGCGTTGATAGATTTCCTCAACCGTGAAATCCTCGTAACCCTTTTGCCCGTGTAACGCGTTCGCGCGCGATAAATTAAAAGCCTCGTCTGGGGTGATAGAGCATAAAAGCGGATCGAGTCCAACATAGACATCGTCATCGGCTTTCAGATAAAAATGCTGCATCAAAAAACCACCGTGCATCGCCTCGCGATAAGGGACGCCAGAATCCGGAACAAAGAAGGCTTTGTAGGTAAAAAAGGTGGGTTCTGCAGCGTTTTCGCCATTCCAGTCGCCTTCAAACATCGTTGAAACCGCATCGAAAACCGCGACTTGATTGAGGTCTTTACGGTCATAGCCAGAAGTGTATTCGCTATATTCTTCTTCGGTGCGTTTGATCTCTAACGCCCTTTCAGCGCGTATATCCATCTGAATATATCGCACCCCAACAGTAGAGGCATTCGCGTACCACGCCAAAGAAAACGAAACTGCCCCCGCGGATAAACCAGTGGAGGCAATTAACATCGCCAATATGAGTTTCCCTCGCTTGTCCATACTATCCCCTATCGATCTGGAATTGCAG
>ONWJ01000025.1 GCA_900321535.1 uncultured Erysipelotrichaceae bacterium | reverse complement strand
TCTTTTGACCAGAGTGAAAAGAATGAGGGACATGATAGCTGGGGTCGCGCTATATCGTAGCGCGATCATAGTAATCCGCACTTCTTTGTACTGATTGATTTCCGCCAAGTGGAACTCGGTATAAACGCAGATGGAAAGCAAAAAAACGGCAACAATCAAAACATACATGCGCAAAACGGTCTTCTTATCTAAGAAAACCGTAATTCTCAACATGATCGCGAAGGCTAACAGGATGAGAATCAGCGCCCAGTTTTGCAAAAAATATTCTAAAAAGACGTTCATCGGATAGAAAGTATATCTCAAAAACAAGTTTTTGGGTGTGGCAGATTGGGGTAATTTCAAATTCTTATGACTTGGCTAAACGAGAAGCGGATAACGATTCAAAGAAGCATGTCGCATCTTCGTATGTCATATATTGATCTGCGTCTTCTTCATGAAGCACGTGTTTTCTTACTGCAACTTCAGGATGGAACTGCACGCCAAGGCAGAAAGACAAATCCTTCCGTTCCACCGCTTCAATCATCTTAATTCCGTTGGTGACGTTTTCTCCCGTCACCACAAGCCCAGTGCCTTCCAACGACAAAACACCTTGATGATGCCAAGAAGGAACTTTGGTCAACTTGGTTTTCTTGCTGGTCTTATAAAGTAAGGAGGAAGTGTCGGTCACGTCTACATCATGAGAAGCAAAGACCTGTTTCTCCTTATCGCGATGGGTTTCATTGTCATCCGCCCCTTGAGAATGGAAGTAGGTAGGGATATCAGCAATCATCGTTGCACCAGAGACAACCGAAAGCATCTGCATGCCACGACAAATGGCAAGGATGGCGATGTTCTTTTCTAGGCAATAGGACATCAAGGCATAATCCGAGATATCTCTTACCGCCGCATAATCCGTATCCGCTTCAATTCCGTGCCACGTCCCCGCTTCTTTGTATAAAGATGGGCAGATATCCGATCCGCCTGGGAAGATGATGCAGTCAATGTCTTTGGCGATTTCGGTTACATTAGAATGCTTCCAGTTGTTCTTTTTAACCTCTTCAGCATAACGAGGCAATAGAATCCCGTGCTCATCGACGGCGTCCACCAAAGCGTTGCTAGCGTCATAAGGAACGTCAGTAGATTTGACCATATCCAAAACAACCGGCTTACAGCCAATGGCCTCGATTGTTTTGATCGTGGAGATGAAGCTATAGCTATCCTGCTTGTTGCTCCAAGCGACATAAATGTTCTTTTTCATGGTTCCTTGATTGCATGAGGATACCAAAAACGCTGCCAAAAGAGGAATCATCCATCGGGTTTTTGCAGCGTTTTTTCGTTTCATGTTGATTAACGGGTCAAATCGGCGCTTTCGTTGAGTTCAGCATCAATATCAATATCAAACTCTTTGGATTGAGCTGGTTGAGCTTCATTAGATTGAACATTCGTCTCACCGAAGATATCGACTTGGTCAGCGTTGATGATAAGGCCGACTTTGCCGTTGAGTCCAGTGTTGATCTGGATATCAATGTCTTCTTTGATCGCAGCTTCCTGTTCATCTAACTCATCGCAGACATCGATAACGGATTGGCAGAAGGTGCCTCTTTTTAAAGAGGTGCCTTTCATATCGGCAAGGGTTTCATAGCCTTGATCGTGCTTATGATCGAGATAGGCCTGCGCTTTGGGACGAAGAACGTCTTTTCTCAAATAATTTGGATGCTCGGGATCATTAAATTGTTTGAACGCTTCGATGAATTCGGTCCATTCAGCGGAGGTGGAATGGAGGATGTTGCGTTCGAACCAGCCGCCTTTATGTTCTTCTTCGAGTTGGTTCACATTGAAGATCATCTGATTGAGTTTGGTGGCGATGCGGGATTGGAATTTCTGAGCGTATTGATCTTGGAATACCTTATTGACGCACTTAATCTGGAACATCTCTTCGGGAGACCTGGTATCAATGTAGGCGTTAGGATCGTGCTGAACGAAAATCGTATCAAAGCTGACTTCCGTTCTCTCGCCCGTTTCAGGGTCTCTTCTCATGGCTTTGTATTTGACGAGGAAGTCAGGTTCATTGATGTCAATGCCTTCATCAATAAAGTGCTGAAAATAATCGTGAGGTTTCTCAAGGATCTGCGCACCGAGTTTTTGGTTTACGACTTCCGTCAAATCCGGATAAGGATTGCCTTGGAATAGTTCTCTAGTCATCATCGACATCGCGGTCTGCTCTTGGGTCATGGTTGGGAAGGCGAGGTATTCAATGCCGCTGGTTTTGACCACGTTGCCTAATTCATTCAGCGTCTCAAATGGTTTCGCCATCGAAACGAGCGCCTTTTTCAAGGCCCGCGTCGTCTGGGAATCTTGTGCGTTCAAAACAGGAGCGAACGAATAGGCGCTTTCGCATAGTTCGGTGTTTTCCATATAGAACTCGGCCATGGCTTGCTTGTCGTTACCAAGGTCATAGATTTGCTTGGGGTTGAGGTTTAAAAGTTTGCTGTAGGAACGATAGACAAGCTTTTCTGGATGACTGATATATTCTTGATAAATCTTTTCATTATAGGCAACGTCCTTGGGGTCATCGCCAAGTCTAAGCATGAACTTAAAGGTTCTAGAAGCCGGGTTGGACGTGATCGTGTTAGGACCATATTTCTTTTTTAAAGAGTCCATCAAGGCTTCCCGCTTAGCGTTCCTTCTTTGCTGTTCTTGGAACATGCGATACGCCGCGACCTGCTTGGGGTCTTCGAGTTTTTTTAAGATGGCTTCATCTTCATATTTGAGAACGCCACCGAGGGTCACGTTCATCTTGTCGACCAAGAAATGATGACGGTCAATGATGGCCTGTTTTTCTTGTTGGGTAAGGGGTTCATAGTTTGGCATAATCGTTCCTCCTAAAATATCTAGCATTATCATACTAGATAGGTCGCAACAAATGTGTCACAGCAATCATCTTAGATGATGTTGTTTTTATCTTTTATTTCAGAAAAATTGAAAAAAGGCGGCAAAACCCGCCTAAACGAATATAGATTTATCTTAGCCGATGTATTTTTCGTAGTTGGATTTGACGCAGGCGTAAACCTCTTTTAGCTGCGAGATTTCTTGATCGATCACCGGATTAGGGTTATTTCTTGTAGCCTCGGTGATCGCGCAGGAAAGTTCATATAACGGGGTCAACGCCAGATTGCCGGTGACGCCTTTAAAGGCATGGACGGCGGCGAATAGACTTTGAAAGTCTTTCGCTTCGTAAGCGGAGATGATCTTTTCATAGTCATTGTTGGCCATGAATTTGGTAAGCATGCGAGCAATCAAAGCATCATTCATCATGATCGACACGGCGTTTTGATAATTGCCCTTTATTTCTTGGTAGAACTGTTTAACATCCATGCTGCTTCATCTCCTTATCAATCAAAGCTTCGTATTCATCAAACGGGAGAGGCTTGGAGAAATAGTATCCTTGGATCACATCACATCCGTTTTCCTTAAGGAAAAGATATTGCCCTTCCGTTTCAACGCCTTCTGCGACGGTCGTTGCATTCAACATCTTAGACAAGTTGATAATCATCTTGATGATGTCTTTGACTTTGGGGTTAGAGTCCATGCTACGGATAAACTGCATGTCGATTTTCACAACATCGAATGGCAAGTCCGCGAGCGCGCCGAAGGAGGAATAACCACTGCCGAAGTCATCGATTTCAACCTTGAAGCCGTATTCCCTGATCTTTGAGAGGAATGGATTTACCGCGATGGAGTCGGTCACGAAAGCCGACTCGGTAATCTCTAAGTACACGCATTCGTGTGGAATATGGTTCTTATCCACATAGGAAACAATGTCCTCTAAAAGGCTCGGCTTATAGATATCAACGCGGGATAAATTGATGGAAAGGGGGATGTAAAAACCGTATTTTTCCTGCCAAACTCGCATATATTCCGCGGCTTTGCGAAGAATGTAATCATCGAGTTGAGCAATCAAACCGTTCTCTTCGAACAAAGGAATGAACTCTCCGGGAGAGATGAAACCGTATTTCGGGCTGATCCAACGGATGAGGACTTCGGCGCTCGTTAGCTTTGGCTCTTTCCCTTGAACGTTATATTTGGGTTGGAAATAGAGCTTGAATTGCTCTTCTTGTAACGCGGTCGGGAAGGCATCAATCAACTCTTCTTTATGAAGTGTTTGGACTTGGATTTCCTCGCTATAGAACGCGATGGTTTTGGAATAGTCATCCACTAATGTAGAAGCGACTGTCTTGGTGCGATCGATCACGATGTTCTTATCGAGTTCAGGACTCACGTTAGGATAGACGCCGATACGCAAGGAGATATTGATGTCTTGCCTAAGGCGTTGAAGTTCATCGATCAAGAGATCTCCGAATTTGTCGTAGTTTTCGTTATGCGCGCAATAAAGCATGAAATGGCTGCCGGAATCTTTGCCGACGATGCCGATGTTAGAAACGATGTATTGCTTCAAGAAGTTGGTGACGGTCAACAAGATTTGGTCGCCGAAGCCTTTGCCAAATAGCTCATTGATAAGAAGGAAGCGATTAACGGAGATGGTGACCATGTCCTTTTGGACATCTGGGTAAAGCGCATCAAACTGCTTCGCGTACTTCTTGAAGAACTCCATGTTATAAAGACCGGTGAGTTTCTCTCTTTCCACTTCTTTCAAGATGGAACGGTCTTCGTAAAGCTCAATCATCCTCTTGATTCGCGCGACGATGATATCGGGATTCTCATAAGGCTTTTTGATAAAGTCGTTGACGCCTAAATGGAAGCATTCCTCTTCAATGTTTTTATCGCTCGTGCAGACAATAAAAGGAACATTCTTCAAGGATTTATCTTTTTGTCTGACCTTCAAAACCTCGCGCCCATCTGTCGGCATGAAGATATCGAGCAACACCATATCGATTTTGTGCTCGCCGTCTTGAAGGATCTTCAAGGCTTCTTTGCCATCGCTAGCGCAGAGAACATTAAAATCATCGGCAAGGATCGCGGACATGATCTCGCGATTGATCTCCTCGTCATCAACCACCAAAACGGTCTTCTTGACGGAGAAGAGGCTTTGCTGTGCATTGTTCTTTCTTTGTTCTTCGCTCATAGTCGTGTCTTCACTGATGGAACGGGTTTCTTTTTTCTTGCTCGTAATTATATCGTAGCACGATATCGTTTCCATTTTACTATTGAAAAAGCGATGCGACGAAAAAGAAAACCTCCGGGGGCCTGGAGGTTCTATGTTTGGGCTTAAAACGGGATTAGCTGACTTTGATCTCGTGGAACATCACGTTGGAGAATCCAGCTTTGCCATCGGCGTATAAGGACACCCCGTTATAGGTTGCATCTGCAAAGATATTGCCGGTCATCGTGTAATAACCATCATTGATGAAGACTTCGCAACTAGAGACGTCGAGGATGATCTGCAGCTTGATTTTGTTGTCGATGGGATCCACTTTCGCTTTTCTTACCCCATCCATCAAAGATCCGCAGCGATTACGGTCAAAGACAACAACGCCTTCTTCGGTGTCATAATAAATCTTGGTGCTCTCGTCGCCTTTCTTGAACACTTCGATACCTGCTTTTTTAGCGTCTTTCACATCGATTTCAAGTGAGATGGAAGCGGAACGGCCCGCCATGTTTGTCATCTCTTGGCTGGTGTTTTCAAGAACAAGGTCATCGCTTGGAACGTTCGAAACAAAGTAGTTAGAAAGCTCTCTGACCGGAGCTTGATAGATATGGCCGTCTTTGATGGTCAATTCTCTAGGCAAAACCATGGAACCTGCCCATCCATCCGCTTTGGTGACGTTAGCTTCACCCCAAGACTTCATCCAAGCAGTAAGAATCGCTCTTCCATCACTGGTGGTCATGGTTTGAGGGGCATAGAAGGAGAATCCTTTATCGAATTCCTCAAGGGTGTTGCCGCCTTGATACAAGAAACGTCCGCTGCGCTGATTGAACATGCCAATCTTATAAACGCAAGAGTCTGAGTTTTGGTACTCATATTCGCTAGCCCTAGCAATACGTTGAGGAGAAGCAATTAAGACGTCATCTTCACCGATGGTGATGATGTCAGGGCATTCAAAGATCCCACCGACATTGGTGCGAGACAAAGTAACACCGAGATATTTCCAGCCTTCGGTAATGCTCTTGGAAGTGAAGCAGATGATTTGCTTGTTGCCGGCGTTGTCAGCGTTTCCCGCCAACAAATAATAATCGTCGCCCCGTTTGAAAATGGATGGGTCTCTAAAATCTGCATTAGAGAATCCAGAAGGCAGATCCTTTCCAGAGAGGATTGGGTTCTTCTCCGGGTTCTTCTCATAGATGATCCCGTCTTTAGAATAGGCGACCGATTGATTTTGGGCGCCTGGGATAACGGAAGTATAGACAAGGTAATGGGTATCCCCTTCTACGATCGCAGTGCCTGAGAAGCAGCCACCACGGTCATATTCTTGGTCTGGGGCCAAGGCGACGCTTTCGTGCTCCCACTTAACGAAATCTTTGGTGGTTTGGTGATCCCAGTGCATAGAACCCCAAACCGAATCGTAAGGATAATACTGGTAGAAAAGATGGAATTTATCGTGATACTCGGAGAATCCGTTCGGGTCATTCATCCAGCCGATGAGAGGCGAAACATGGAAGGTTGGTTTTAACGAGTTATCAACAGAGTCTTTGTTTTCTGCGATGAAGTTGTTGGCTAAGGCAACGCGTGGGCTTTCCTTAGGGCCGGAAGCGGCGGCAGAAGAAGTTGATGGATCTGCGGTCGTGGCCAAGGAAGAGGAGGCTTGCTGAGGCTGGCCGCCTCCACAGCCGGCTAAAACCAAAACCGATAACATGAATAGGGCGGATTGGCG
>ONWJ01000077.1 GCA_900321535.1 uncultured Erysipelotrichaceae bacterium | reverse complement strand
AGAGACCGTTGTTTTGGCCACCATCACCTATCAGAACTTCTTCCGTCTTTATAAGAAACTCTCCGGTATGACCGGTACTGCGAAGACCGAGGAAGAGGAATTCGAAAAGATCTACAACATGAAGGTCATCGTCATTCCTACCAACAAACCAATTCAGCGTATTGATGATTTGGATTACATCTACGGCACCCACAAAGCCAAACTCAATGGCTTGGTCGAAGAAGTTCGTGCCCGTCATGAGAAAGGCCAGCCAGTCTTGATTGGCACGGTCTCTGTCGAATCCAACGAAGAAATCTCGGCTTTGCTTACCGCCGCGGGCATCCCACACGAAGTGTTGAATGCGAAAAACCAGGCTCGCGAAGCTGAAATCATCTCCCACGCTGGTGAAAAAGGCGCGGTTACCCTCGCCACCAACATGGCCGGTCGTGGTACCGACATTAAGTTAGGCGAAGGCGTCGCTGAACTCGGCGGCCTCTGCGTCTTCGGTACCGAACGTCATGAATCCCGTCGTATCGACAACCAGTTACGTGGTCGTTCCGGTCGTCAGGGTGACCCAGGCTATTCCCGTTTCTATGTCTCCTTCGACGATGAACTGATGAGACGTTTCGTCCCAGACAATCTCCGCGAAACGTTCCAGAGCCAACTTGGCGATGACCATCTTGAATATAAGATGCTTCAAAACGTTGTCACCAATGCCCAGAAGCAAATCGAAGGTAAGAACTTCGATATCCGTAAGAACTTGCTCGATTACGACGATGTTTTAGCCAAGCAGCGTCAAATCATCTATAACCGCCGCGACGCCATCATGATGGCAGGGGACATCGAAGATTTGATTCACTCCTTCTTCGTTGAAGCCGGTAAGGCTTTAGCAAAACGCGCTGTCGTTGCCGGACGTGACGAAGGTTTAATCTCCGCTGATGCATTGAAGCGTTTGGTTGAACCAGCATTCGTTCCAGTGGGATCTTTCCCAGCCAAGGCATATGACGAAGCCACTGTCGAAGAAGGTGGCGAAGACCTTGGTGAATTCCTTTATAACGCATACCTCCGCAAGAGAAAGACCTGGCCAGCTGATCAAGTCGACCGTGCGGAACGCTCGATCTCTCTTTCGGTCATCGACCGTAACTGGACCAAGCACATCGACACGATGGCCCACCTTCGTGAAGGTATCGGTCTCCGTTCCTATGCTCAGACCAACCCTCTCCAAGACTACGTTAACGAAGGCTATGCGCTCTTCCGTGAGATGAACACCTCCATTGCTTTGGATTGCGCTTATTCGTTGATGAACGTTCGTATCGTCAAACAAGAAGAACCGAAACCAGTTGCTGAAAAACCAGAAGGTGAAACTGGCGCAGCTGAAACTAGTGGCAAAGTCCAAGAAGCCGAAGTTGCTCCTAAGCAAGCGGAAGAACCAAAACCAGCTGAGGAGCCGAAACCGGCCGAGGAAGCAAAGCCAATAGAGGAGCCGAAACCTGCTGAAGAGCCCAAGCCAGCTGAGGAAAAACCAGCCGAACCAAAGCCTGAGCAAAAAGAAGAGTAGCGACTCAAATAGCCAAGTTTTGCAGCGATTTTTAGAAAAATAACGCATATTTTTAGGATTTAGAAAAGGAATATTATGAAAGAGCTCGTCGAATTAAAACAGCAAGCCTATGAATTAGGCAAACTGGTTTCGCAGCTCGGTGACTCTCTTTGACTTGGACAAGATCGAAGAAGAAATAGCCCAGCTCGAAGCCAAACAAAATGAAGAAGGCTTTTGGGATAACCCTAATGTAGCGAAGGTGGTCTCGTCGCGTTTAGCGTCCCTTTCCACTCGCGCTAATTTCTACAAGAAAGCCAAGTCTGAATACCAAGACATCAATGATATGCTTGGCGAAGTATCCGAAAGCGATGGAGAAATGCTCATGCTCATCGAAGAGATGGAAGATGAGTTATCCACCAATTGCGAAAAGCTTCGTCACCAATTGCTTTTCTCTGGAGAATACGATTCTCTTAACTGCACTTTAGAGATTCATCCAGGAGCAGGCGGAACCGAAGCCCAAGACTGGGCCAGCATGCTTCTACGCATGTATTGCCGTTTTGCTGAACGTAACAACTTCAAATATCAAGTTCTTGATATGGAAGATGGCGATGAAGCCGGCATCAAATCTGCGACCATCAAAATCACAGGGCAAGATGCCTATGGGCATCTAAAATCCGAAAAAGGCGTTCATCGCCTTGTTCGCATCTCTCCTTTTGACGCGGCCGCCCGTCGTCATACTTCGTTTGCATCGGTCGATGTCATTCCGGAGTTCGGCGCGGTTGCAGATGTTGTCATCGACCCCAAAGATCTCCGCGTCGATACGTATCGTTCTGGCGGAGCAGGCGGACAAAACGTCAACAAAGTCTCTTCTGCCGTTCGTATCACCCATATTCCTACCGGAATTGTGGTGCAATGCCAGATTGAACGCAGTCAGTTGATGAATAAGGCGACATGTATGTCCATGCTCACCGACCTTTTGATGCAACGCAAGTTGGAGGAGCGCGAACGCACCCTCAAATCCATTCAAGGTGAACAAAAGGATATCGAATGGGGATCCCAAATTCGCTCCTATGTTTTCCAACCATATACGATGGTCAACGATCATCGCACAGGGTGCAAAGTCGGTAACGTCAACGCCGTCATGGATGGCGATATCAACGAGCTGATTTTTGCTTATTTAGAGATGGAGGCAAGAAATGGCAAGGCGTAAGATAACCAAAAAAGAGGCGATACGTGTATGTAAAAACTACACTTTCATCGTGATTGGTTGTGCTCTTCTTGCATTCGGAGACGCGGCTTTCATCGCTCCGCTAAATTTGGTTACCGGCGGCGTTCTTTCTGTCGGCGTCATCATCCAGCATTTCTTGAATTTAGCTGGCGTTAATTTCAACGTCGTCGACATCTCAACCTGGGTCATGCAAGTTATCCTGCTGATCATCAGTTTTATCTTCTTAGGCAAGAAATTTACGCTTCATACATTATTTGCAACCCTGCTTTATCCGTTATTGCTCTCAGCCTTCATGCGTATCCCTGTTGGAAACGCTGCGTCTTTAGGAGAACTCATTTCTCGTCAGTTCACCGCTGAAATTATCACCGGCGCATCCATAGAAAACGGCGCTCTAGTCATTTCTAACGGCGAAAACTTCGCATTAACCTTATTAGGTGGCATCGTTGGTGGTGCGTGTGTTGGGGCTGGTGTTGGCATCACCTACCATGGTGATGGCTCGACCGGCGGTCTTGATGTCATCTCTGTCATCATCGCCCGTCATAGCTCGATCAAAGAAGCGGCATCCGCTTTCTTCCTCGACGGAACCTTGGTGCTTATCGGTATGTTCTGCAGCCGTGACCTCCCCAAAGGATTCATCGGCATCTTATCTGCCCTTGTCTGCGCGTTTGCCATCCAAGCGATTTTCGTTACCACGACATCCTTTGTTATTGCCGATATTATCTCGACGGAATCGGATAAAATCCGCGAATACGTCAACAATGAAATGGACCGCACAACGACGTTGATTCAGGCCGTTGGAGGCTATTCTGGAAAAGAGAAAACCATCCTTCGCGTCTGCTTATCAAGACGTCAGCTGTATCGTTTTAAAGCGTTTATCGCCGAAGTTGATCCTCACGCCTTCGTCACCTTGACGCAGGCTGCAATGATCAACGGCGAAGGCTTCGATCCGTTGGTAAGACCGAAACACATCGCGGATCTCGTCGCGAACGATTT
>ONWJ01000023.1 GCA_900321535.1 uncultured Erysipelotrichaceae bacterium | reverse complement strand
TGGAGGATGCGTTCTTCCTTGACCCATTTGGAATTGTAGACAAGGTTCTCGCGTAGCGTACCGTTGAAGATCCAAGAATCTTGCAAGACCATGGAGAAGATATCATGGATTTCCTCGCGCGGCATATCTTTGATATTCACCCCATCGATGGTGATGGAGCCAGATTCGATCTCATAGAAGCGTTCCAGCAAGTTGACCATCGTCGTTTTGCCTGCCCCAGTTGGGCCGACGATCGCGACTTTCATGCCGGGTTTTACATGAGCTGAGAAATCCGGGATGATGACACGACTAGCATCATAGCTGAAGCGAACGTGATCAAAAATGATCTCGCCTTTGACTTCTTCAAGTCCGCTTGGACCTACCAATTTGCGTTGCACTTTTCTTTCATCGGCGAGTTCTTCTTCGCCTAAGAATTCATAGACGCGCCCTGCGGCAGCAGAGATGGTTTGAACAGAGTTCAGCGCCTGACCGATTTGGGTGAATGGTTGCTGGAACAGACGGATATAAACCAAGAAGGAGGCGATGACCCCATAGTTGATGCCAAATTTGCCATCGGCGAGGAGAAGACCGCCGACGAGGATGACTAAAACAAGGCTGAAATAGGAGAGCAGGTTCATGATCGGCATCATCATTCCGCCGAAGATCTGAGCGCGGAACATATAAGCGCTCAATTTCTCATTTTCTTTGTAGAACTCCGCTCCTTTACGTTTTTGAGCGTTGAAAAGAAGAGAGATTTGCTGACCGCCATAATGTTCTTCAACAACACCGTTGACGACACCGACTTGGTGCTGACGTTTTCTAAACGCTGGCTGAGCGAGCTTCATGTTGCCCATCATGATGATGATGGCAAGCGGGATGGTGGCAAAGCAGACTAACGCCATAATCCAAGAGGTCACGAACATCATGATGACCGATCCGACAAGGGTGAAGGTCGAGCCAAGAAGCATGCTGATCGATTGATCGAAGTTCTGGCTTACCGAGTCCACATCGTTTGTGACTCTGGACATGATGTCGCCGGTCGCGTGGGAATCAAAATAGGATAACGGCATGCGATTGATCTTCGCCGCAATATAAGTACGTAGTTTCTTGCAATAGCGCTGCACGCCGGTGGTGATGAGAATGCTAGCCAAGTAAGAGAAGGTAGCGATCATCACATAAAGCACGCCGAGTCGAACGGTCAAAGAACCGATCGCGTTTAAATCCAGTCCATCTGGATTGGACATGCCAACCGCCAAGGTCTGAGAAAGATCGCCTAATGGGGTTGGGGCGTAAACCGTCATCGCAACATAAATCAAAATCAACAGCGCCGCCACGATAAAGAACGGGGCGCTAGCTTTGGCGTCGCGGAAAAGACGTTTGATGGTAGCGGAGGAGAACTTCGCGTTGGGCTCATATGGGCCATGTCTATGTCTGCTCATAAACCAAGTTCCTCCTTACTAAGCTGGGAAAGTGCGATATCGCGGTAGACCTCGCAGTTCTTTAATAGTTCTTGGTGAGTTCCCTTCCCCACCACTTTGCCTTCTTCCAAAACCAAAATCATATCGGCTTCCATGATGGTGCCAACGCGCTGAGCGACAATGACTTTGGTGGCATTTGGGAAAGATTCTGCAAGGTTTTTGCGAACTTTGCGGTCGGTTTTGAAGTCTAAGGCCGAGAAGGAATCATCAAATACCAAGATGCTTGGATGAGGGGCAACGGCACGGGCGATGCAAAGTCGCTGACGCTGGCCACCCGAGACATTGGTGCCACCGCTAGCGATGGCCGCGTCCACGCCTTTTTCCATCTTGGCCACGAATTCATCCGCGCAGGCGATGGAGAGCGCTTCTTCAAGTCGACCTGGGATTTCTTCGTCTACGCCAAGCAAGACGTTGGATTTGACGGTGCCAGAGAAGAGCATGCCTTTCTGTGGCACGAAACCAAGTTGAGAACGCACCGCTTCAAGGCGTTGATCTTTCACATTCACGCCGCCGATAGAGACCGTTCCACTAGTTGCATCAAATAACCTCGCAATCAAATTGACCAAGGTTGTTTTGCCTGAGCCCGTGGAGCCGATGATGGCGACAGTATCCCCGGCTTTTGCGGAGAAGGAAATATCCGATAAGGTATTGCCTTTGGCGCCTGGATAAGCGAAATCAACATGGTCAAAGACGATGGAGCCTTGCGTAGAGATAGCAACTTCGCTTTCTGGGTCAACGATGGTTGGCTTGGTGCGGAGCACTTCTTGGATACGCTTGGCGGACACCATGGCTCTTGGAATCATCAAAAACATCATCAACAGCATCATAAACGCCATGATGACCATGGTGGCTAACGTGGAGAAAGAGACGATCGTCGCATAAGCGATATTGCCTTCTTTAAGAAGTCTGGCGCCGACATAGTAGATACCAAGGGTGACGCCATCTAAGACGATGGTGATCACTGGGTTGAATAATGCGACCATGCGCGAAGTGAAGAGGTTGAGCTTGGTAAAGGCGGTATTGGCCTTATCAAATTTCTCTTCTTGATAGCTTTCTGCGTTATAGGCGCGCACAACGCGAACGCCGAGAATTGATTCACGGGTGATGCCATTGAGTCGATCGACAAGGGTCTGGGAGATCTTGAACTTGGGGAAGACGAAGATCATGACGACAACCAAGATGACGAGGATGAACAAAATCGCAATGATGGTGACCCAAGTGAGTTCCATCGAAACCGCTTGGATTTTAATCGATGCCCAAATCGCGGTGACAGGGGCTGAGAAAAGCATGCGCAATCCAAAGAGAACGGTCCATTGAATCTGCTCGATATCGTTGGTGGATCTGGTAACCAAGGAGGCGGTAGAGAAGCGATTGATTTCTTCTAGCGAGAAGGAAGATACCTTGTCATAGAAGTCTTTGCGGATCTTGGTGACAAAGCTTGCGGTGACCGCACTGGCGAATACCCCGATGACGATCTGCGCAGCAACGCCCATGAAAGCGAATAAGAACATAAGTCCGGCATTAAGCCAGATATTGCCCGTCGATGCATCGGCGATGTTGATCAAGATTTGTCCGTCTGGACCCATCGTTGCGGCGATGGTTTTGACCACATTCCAATCTTGATTGGCTTGCATGTAGATCGCCATAACCGCGGGAGCGCGGTCCGGGAAAGTATGGATTTCCACATATTGGATGGCATTAACCAATCCCGATATGTAGTCGGTCATCTTCATGGTGCACCACACCTGGAAGATGGTTAGCCCAACTACGATCAGGATGAAGAACCAGTCCCTAACTCGCATTCGTTTCAATAAGCGTAATAGATTCATAAGCGGTGTGAATTATAAAGAGGATACAAGGAAAAGCAACACGCGTGCACCCGTAACGCGCAAGAAAAAGAAGACGGCTGCAAATGGATAATCTTGTTTAGAAAAATAAAACATCTAGTATTTTAAACTAGTTATTAGAATTAGACGTGTTATCATATTGAGGAAAGACGAGGCAAATCGATGAGACCTGTTCAATTATTCTGCGATTCCACCGCTGATATCCCAGTTGAGGAAATGAAGCGTTTGCAAGTGAAAATGATTCCGTTAGAAGTCATTGTCCACGGCAAAGCATACCGAGATTTGGTGGATTTAGATTGGAAGGGACTGCATCCCTTGATTGAGCAATATAACGAGATTCCTAAAACCAGCGCGATCAATCGAATGACGTACGAGATGGCATTTGCCCCTTATCTAGAGCAAGGATACGATATCGTCGTTCTTTGCTTAGGCAGTCACTTCTCCTCAACCTTTGAGCATGCTTCTTTGGTCGAGCAAGCTCATCCAGGCCGCGTCTATGTGCTTGATTCTTTAAACCTTAGCAGCGCACAAGGGTTACTTGTCTATGAGATGGCCAGGCTTCGCGATGAAGGGAAAAGCGCAGGGGAAATCGCGGCTGCGTTAAAGCAAGAAATCCCGCTTGCGGTCACTGAAACCTCAATGGAAACAATGGAATACCTCCATAAAGGCGGACGTTGCTCCGGGCTAAAACTCAAATTAAGCAATCTGCTTAAGCTCTACCCGATTGTGAAAGTCAAAGACGGGATTTTGAGGGTTTATAAGATTGCCCGTGGAAAGTTCGTCAATGCTTTAAAGGTTCAGCTTGAGGATTTCAAGGCTGAACTCAAGAAAGGCAACGTCGTGCTTCATAACATCATCGTTTCCACGGTGGGCAATTATGAAGCCCAATCCTATTTATACAATGAGATCACCAAGCTTGTTGATCCTGCAATCGTCCACCGCTTTGATGCTGGATGCGTGGTCGGGGCTCACTGCGGGCCTGGCACGACTGGCTTATTCTATTTGAAGAAGGCATAAACCAATAAAAAAGGCGTAACCTTATGAAACTAGTTAACGCCCATGATGATGATTTGTCTATGTACTACGAGAATGATACAAGGAGCGCTTTTTTGAAAAGTAGTAACACTTTTTAAGCAAGAGTGTCATCTCGCTATTTATGAGAGATTTGAAATACGGATATCTTCCTTAACGGATCTAACAATTGAGAAAGCAACTGAGGCTAATAATCCAAGGAAAGCTAATCCACTAATGGAATAATTAACATAATAAATTGTCGAAACTATTTTCTTATCCTCGTTGAAATCATTTAGATATTGCTCGTATTTCAGGTATTCTTTTGTGGCGGTACGGAAAGAATAAACATTCGACACTCCTTCATAGCCTTCTGTGAATGAATTACGAGTTTTTTCTGTTGAATCAATAGAAAGATAAACATAATCCCCTACTTTGATCTCATCTTTAATACTTTTGTCGCAAGGATAATAACTATCATATGAAATCCTATAAAGCGTTGTATTGTCTTTTAGACCAAATGTGTACATTTCGCTACTTTTCATTTTAGCGACATCGAAATAGACAACCTCGCCTTCGACTTGGACAAGATTCTCTTGCTGAGCAGGGCTTTCCAAATAAGATCTAAGAACAACCCTAAGATTGAACAATAAAAAAACAAAAGTGATAATTGGCAGAGCAATGAAAAATGGCCTAACCTTTCTGATAGCGCACCCTCTAACCCTTTTATTAGTAATTGCGTATTTCCTACCTAACCATTCGTCTGAATTTTGTAATTCTTTATCTCTTTTGATGGTTCGTATAATAGTCAAAATAGTACACAAAATTAAAAGTTGCAAAGCAAAGAAACCGGACGCTACAAAGACCATCGGCCTCTCATCAATCTCAAAGCCAACCACTCCAAGAAAAAAAAAAAAAAAAATGAAAGCAGCTGCGGCAATTATA
>ONWJ01000251.1 GCA_900321535.1 uncultured Erysipelotrichaceae bacterium | reverse complement strand
TGATGAAGCGGAAAACGCGGATAAAATCATCGCAAGCGACACCACTATTACCTATGATGAATTCATCGAAGCCAGCGTCAATAAATCGGTCGATGGCGTCGTTAGTTCCGTAAGTGAAACCAATGAGGTCATTGAGATTGTCGTTCCTTATGCAAACGTCAATAAGCGCGAGGTGACCGTTGCTTCCTACCACGGGGAAGAAGTTGTTGAATATACCGAGGCTAACACCAAAGAAGATGGCACCTTCATTCTCGATAAGGATAACGGGTTGGTGAAAATCTACACCAAGAAGTTCTCAACCTTCGCGCTTGGCTACACTCCATATTTCAACCTTGGCACCAAAGTGACCTTAGGTTCTTATACCGGAGTGGTCACCGCGACATTAAAGAACGTTGCCACCAAGGAAAAGATCACCCTTGAAAACGTCACGTTAGACAAAGTTGTCTTCTCCGATTTGAAGAAAGGCGACTACATCTTAACGATCACCTGGGTTGATGGCGTGACCAATTCCATCACCATGCCGGTGAAAATCGGTTAACCCCCACTACATCAAAAGGCGACCTCGCGTCGCCTTTTCTTGTACCTATTTTTGAAAAATAACGGGTTTTTGCAGAGGTTATTCAACTTTTTCGATGAATTCTCCAGCTAAATCGTAGACAAAAGCCTGGGTGATTTTGATGGTAACGATATCTCCTTCTTCTAAAGGAACACTAGAAGTGAAACGGACTTCGCCATCGATATCATCCGGCGCGTTATAAGAAGAACGAAGCAGGTATTTGCCATGACTTTGATCGGCGGCAATCACCATGCCTTTTTGGATAGAGCCAACACGCGCTTTATTGAGCTCATAGGAAATCCCTTTTTGAACTTCCATCAGCTCTTTGACGCGGCGTTGTTTGGTAGCTTCGCGGCAACGATGGGGTAAAGTGGCTCCGAAGGTCCCCTCCTCCACCGAATACGCGAAGACGCCCATATGGTCGAATTTGATTTCCTTGAGTAAGGAGACGGCTTTTTTATGGTCGCTTTCTTGTTCGCCGGAAAAACCTGCGATTAGCGTCGTGCGAATGATCGCGTCAGGGCATCGCTCTCGGATGCGATGAAGCAATAATCTCGTAGAATCGGCATCATCAAGGCGATGCATGAGTTTGAGAATGCGGTTTGAAGCCGTTTGAATGGGGACATCGAAATAATGGGCGATGACCTTGCTAGAAGCGATCGTATCGATGAGTTCGTCAGTGATTTCGCTTGGATAAAGATAGAGCAACCTTATAGAAGCAAAGCCAATCTCTTCTAGAGCTTTCAGCAAATCGACGATATTAGGGCGATGACCTTTGAAGTCACTGCCATATAGGGTTGTATCTTGGGAGATGACGGAAATCTCTTTGATGCCTTCTTGATTGAGCGTTTTCGCTTCCTCGATGACTTCTTCAAAAGGACGAGAACGGAACCTTCCGCGGATTAAAGGAATCGCGCAGAAGGAACAGAAATGGTTGCAGCCTTCTGAGATGCGTAGATATGCGCTGTACTTAGAAGTCGTGAGAATGCGACGCAAGGGATTGATGGCTTTGATCAAGGGTTCATCCATCAAAATTCGTAATTTCTCTGCAAAAGCCTCATAATCGTTGATGGAGACGACCAAATCCGCTTCTGGGAATTCACGTCGGATATCTTCTTCATAACGGGTTGCAAGGCAGCCGCAGATGACGAGTTTTCCCTTGCAGGAAGCGTGTTCTAAAATCACATCAATCGATTCCTTCTTCGCGGATTCGATGAAGCCACAGGTATTGATGATGATAAGATCCGCTTCTTCTTTATTATTGGTCAAAACGAAACGATCCGCCGGGAACATGGCGAGGATCATTTCGGAGTCGATTCGGTTTTTCGCACAGCCTAAGCTGACGAGACATACTTTTTTCATTTAACGTCCGTATCTGCGGAGCCAGCTGACAAGAGTTGGGAGTTTCTCTTCAAACGCTTTGAAGTTCACCATCTTGAAGGTCCAGTTGCGGTTATCGACGATGCCTGGGACGTTGGTGCGGGCTGCGCTTGGAAGTTCAAGGATATCCTGCATGGTCAAAATGGCCCATTTGCCAGGTTTGGCAAGGCAATATTGTTCCATTTTCTCGACCATATTGCCTTCGGTAATGCCAAGACGGGTGAGGGTGTCTTCCCATTTGGAGACATCCTCTGGTTTCATCTCAGCCAGGAATCCGGCAGTCGTGTCGTTATCATGGGTGCCAAGATAACAGACGGAATTGACGCGGTTCCAATCGCCTTTATGAACGATTTCGCAATCTTCAAAGGTGAATTGAATGACGTTCATGCCTGGGAAATCATAATGATCGCGGAGTTGCAATACCTCAGGACGGAGATCGCCGAGGTCTTCCGCGATGATTGGAAGGTTTGGATAGAGGCTTAATAACTTATCGAAGAAAGCATAGCCTGGGGCTTCAATCCACTGGCCATCGATCGCGGTTGGGCAAGAGGATGGAATCTTCCAATAGGTATCAAAGGCACGGAAGTGATCCAAACGGATGACATCGTAGATTTTCGCATTGATGGCAATGCGGTTGATCAAGAAGGCGAAATCGGTCTTCTCCAAGAGGTTCCAATCATAGATTGGGTTGCCCCAGCGTTGGCCGGTTTCGGAGAAATAATCGGGTGGTACGCCAGCGATAAAGGTCGGTTGAAGAGTCTCTGGGTCTAAAAGGAAGGTTTCTTGATTGGCCCAGACGTCACAAGAATCATAGCCCACATAGAATGGGATGTCGCCGATGATCTTGACGCCTTTGCGGGTGGCATAGGTATGGAGTTTCCCCCACTGGCGATAGGCAACCATCTGAATCCAGATTTCGAAATTGACGTCAGCGCGTTCTTCTGGAGAAAGAGCGAGTCTCTTCTTGCAATAGTTTTTGGCGCCTTCTGGCCAAGCGTCCCAAGAGGATTGGAAGCGTTTCTTGAACATCGAGAACACTGCCCAATCTTTGACCCATGGGTTTTCACGGATAAAGCGACGCAGGCAATTCGGGCTCTTGCGCATTTGCTTTTGATAGGCTTTACGGAGCAATGGGAGCTTATAGGCTCTCGCTTCATTATAGTGAACCTTGTCGGTGTCTTTCTCGAACACTTTGACCTTGGATAATAATCCTTTGCGGACAAGCTCATCCAAATCGATGAATTGCTCATCGATGGCAAAGGAAGAATAAGGTTGATATGGAGAAGAGCCGAATCCAATCGGGTTTAATGGAAGGATCTGCCAATAAACGAAATGGGAGTCGGAGAGCAAATCGATGAAATGATATGCCTCTTCACCGAAGTCACCGATGCCATGCTTGGATGGCAAGGAAGTGATGGAGAGCAAAATGCCTGCCTGACGTTCAATGTTCATACTATTTTTACCTCTTTTTCAATTGTATCACGGTTTCCATTTTTTGTCGGGGTTTTATCTTGATTTCCTGCGCATTTTTATTTTTTGCTTGAAACCTTCGAAATCAGCCTTCATTTGGTGCTTTTGCCAGGGATAAGTCAGTAACGGTCCAAGCAATAGGACAACGACATATAGAGCTGGGAGCATCCATAAGGCTGGGGTGAAGTACATCTCGCCGTTAACGTAATAGACCTGTAAGCCAGGGATAGAGATGCGATATAACGGGGCTAAGAATTTGTCCACGAATGGCGGAGGACCAAATACCGCGGCTCCAGAAAGCCAGCCATCGCGAGCGGTCAAAACCGCGAGATCTTGGGTATATCCAGGGAATTGGATCGCATAAAGGAAGAAGCCATTGAGCAAGACCACGACGTTAAAGGCCACCATCACAAGCGGGATGGCCCAAAGGCGATGATAGTCCAACTTATGGAAGCCATCTTTGACCATCAAGTAGCCACAAATCAATAATGGTGCGTGGCAACTATAAAAGCGCACTACTTCAAAGAAATTCTCAACTGAGGATAAATCCAGATTCAGCGGGCCGGTTGGGATGAAATAAGCCGCTAAGGCGGAAAGCATGCCAACATAATAGGCGTAATCTTTCAGGTATTTGTTGTTCCCTAAAAAGATAAAAGGCCACACCATGATCAGGAGGGCACAGAAATTGGTGGCCGAAGATTCGCTTAAAGAAGATGGCCAACGATTGAAATAATAAGGGGTGAATTGCTTCACAATGTGAAGAGCGAAATTGGACCAAACCAAAATCAGGATCAAGCGTCTAGAGAAACGCTTGCCAAAGCGATTGGTCAAAAGATGGGCTAAAAAAAGGGCCGAGAATAGCACGAATATCGGCAGGAAATAGAGGAAATTGCCGTAACGTACCACCTACATGCCCCCTTCTTATTTGCGTTTTAGAGATTAAAGAATCTTTGGTCCGCCTTCGAGGATCTCGACTTTGCGGACGCGTTCTGGTCCATAGTATTTCTCCATGGTTTTCACGAATTGGTCAGCGTCTTCCTTCAAGCAGACTGCCAAGATGCCGCCGGCGAAACCACCGCCATGGATGCGGAGGGCGCCTTTGCCAATGAATGGGGTGGCGCGATCAATGGCTTCCTGTGGGGAATCCTTGTATTGGCCAGGGACCATGGTGTTTTGGAGAAGGTTACGGCTAGAATAGCCGGATTCGCGGATTTGCTGGAGGAAGGTTCCAAGATCTTTTTCGCGGATGGCTTTCTTGGCTGCCTCAACACGCATATTCTCATCGAAATAATGCTGAGCGCGGAGTTTGGAGATCTCTTTGACCCCATAGGTTGGGGTTTGGATCATGCGCATGAATTCATCGCGGTCGCATTCTCTTAAGCAGCGTTTGCCAAACATCTTCTCTGCGACTTCTTCCATGTCGGCTGGAATCGAAGCATAGTAGCCCGTCAATTTGGCGTGGCTAGAAGGTGGAATGACCAAGACGAAGCTTAAGCGGAGATCGAATTTGATTTCCTCGACTTCAGGTTTGGAGAAATGAGCGAAATCCAAGAATTGGAAACCGCCGTAGCAAGCGCCGATTTGGTCCAAAAGTCCGCATGGTTTGCCAAAATACTGAGATTCAGCGAAGTGGCAGACTTGGGCCATGACAAGTGGAGACATCTCTTTCTCTTCGTTATAAAGAGCGAGTTGGATTTTGACGATTAAAGCCTCGAAGCAAGCGGAGGAGGAAACGCCGCTGCCAGAGAGGATATCGCTAGATAAAGCGGCTTTGAATCCACCGACTTCATAGCCAAGTTCCTTCATCTTGAACATGACGCCTTTGACGATGGATAGAGAAGATCCTTCCTGCTCTTTGATATAAACCAAGTCATCGGCTTTGAAACGGAATGGGCGGAAACCTTCCGAGACGACTTCCACCATTTCGGACTTTTTAAACGCGGCAGTAATGCCCATATCGCATCCAGCGACGATGGCCAAACCATTGTTGTGATCGGTATGGTTGCCAATGATCTCCATTCTGCCATGGGAGAAGCATCCGCGAAGATGTTCACTTGGGCCAAAGGTTTTGTTGAATAATTTTTGGGCTTTCTCAAATTGAATCATAAGTCCACTCCTTGATATTGTCGGGCTTTCAATGAATATATTGTGACATAGTTATGTCGATTTTTCTTCCTAAAAAGTATTTTCTTTTTAGAATCGTAGATTTTGGTATCCCGTTTCTTTATTTTTCACCGAATTCCAAGCGATAGAAACGACGATATGGGGTGCCCGCTTTCACGATGTTATCTTCGA
>ONWJ01000124.1 GCA_900321535.1 uncultured Erysipelotrichaceae bacterium | reverse complement strand
TGAAATAAACATCGGTTGCAACGGTACGGGTGATTTCTTTTCCTTTGCCGATATAGGTGTAACCGGAAAGAACGGTTTGTTTCTTCCCTGATTGACGTTTAAGCATATCAAAGGCTTCCGCTTCGTCTTGCGGCTTACCTAATACTTCCCCATCTAAAACGACGATGGTGTCGCAGGCAAGCACCTCATCATCTGGATAACGAGCAGAAATCGCATATGCCTTCAGTCGGCTTTCTTCAGCCGCTAAATCTTTGGCGGGCAAATGCAAAATCCGCTCATCGACATCGGGGACGATGATTGTGAATTCATGGATGACTTTCTTTAATAGTTCTTTTCTTCTAGGAGAACCGGATGCGAGGATGAACATGGCTTATACGGTGCCTTCGGTGGACATGATGATAGGGATGATCATCGGGCGACGTCCCGTTTTGCGCTCGATGTATTTCGAAAGAACCATCTTCATGGTCGTCTTGATCTCGGCGAAATTCGCGCGGTTCTGCATCAAGTTATCTAGTGCTTCTATAGCACGCATCTGTGAGTGGCGGATGACGTGGTCTTCCGCGTTTTCATTGAAGCCGCGAGCGTAGACTGTTGGAGGCACGAGAACTTTGTTCTTCTTGGGGTCGATCGTCATGAAAACCGTAACCATGCCGTCAGACTTCAAGGTGGCTCTATCGTTCATGGTGAGGTTAGAAACGCCGTCTAAATCCATGCCGTCGATATAGATATCCTCAGCCGGGACATGCCCTCCGCGAGTGACCTTGTGGTTATAGAGTTGGAGGATATCTCCATTATCGCAGATGAAGATATTTTCCTTCATTAAGCCGAGTTCTGCAGCGATTTCGCCATGTAATTTGAGCATTCGGTACTCGCCGTGGACCGGCATGAAGTTCTTTGGCTTAGCAAGACGTTGGAGCAAACGAAGCTCTTGACGGCTCGGGTGGCCAGAGGAGTGAAGAGAGAACGCGAGAGAGTTTTGCTTCACGTCCGCCCCCATCTTAACCAGCTTATTGACGAGTCGGTCAACAAGCGCGCCGTTCCCCGGAATCGGGTTGGAGGAGAAGACGACCGTATCACCAGGATAGATCGTGGTGTTTTTGTTGTCGCCGTTGACGATACGAGAGAGTGCCGCCATCGGTTCGCCTTGGCTGCCAGTGCATAAGATGCAGATTTCCATGCTCTTATAATCACGGAGTGAGGTTTCCTCAATCAAAGAGGAATCAGGGATTTTGATATAACCATATTGACGGGCAATGCCGATGACGTTTTTCATCGAGCGGCCCAAGACGCAGATCTTGCGGTTATGCTCAATCGCGATTTCAACGACTTGCTGAATACGGTTGATGTTGGAAGAGAAGGTGGAGACGATGATACGGCCAGGAGCTTGGTCGAACACTTCTTCTACGCCTGCTCTGACTGCGGTTTCACTTGGGGTGTAACCTTCGATTTCCGCGTTGGTGGAATCCGCCATCAAGAGGTCAACGCCTTCTGAGCCTAACTTAGAAAGTTTATCAAGCTCGAAGTTCGGTCCAACTGGAGTAAGGTCAATTTTGAAGTCACCGGTTTCAACGATTCTTCCTTGCGCGGTATCAACGCAGACACCGAAAGAATCCGGGATGGAGTGGGTGACGCGGAAGAAGGAAACCTTGAAATCGTCGCCGATCGGAACGACGGTGTCGGAATCAAATTCGAAAATATTAACCGGGTCACGGAAGCGAGAATCTTCTAATTTATGTTTGATGAGTGCTGCGGCAAGGCGTGGCGCGTAGATCGCTGGGATATGTACTGAGCGAAGCAAGAACGGGATGCCGCCGATATGGTCTTCGTGTCCGTGAGTGATGAAAAGAGCCTTGATTTTGCCGCGATTGTTTTTGAGATAGGTGTAATCAGGAATGACATAATCCACGCCTGGAAGCGTGGCTTCAGGAAAACGAACACCCGCATCAATTAAGATGATGGAGCGATCGGATTCGATGCAGTAGGTATTTTTGCCTACTTCACCTAGCCCTCCAAGGGCATAAATGGAAATCGGTGAATCCTTCATAGCAAATCCTCACGAAATAACAAACGTATCACGACTATTTGGCGGCTCGTTAGGTATACTATACAAAATGTTTTTCCTTAAGGAAAGGGCAAGAGAAAAAGAAAGCGGTTACTTGAACCGCCTTCTTTATGTGTGATGTCTTAGATTTCAACGGACCCTGGGATTTCTTTGAAGGGATCTTTGGGGTCGATGTGATCGTAGAATAAGATTCCTTTGAGGTGATCGATCTCATGCTGGAGGACGATTGCATCAAACCCTCTCGCGGTGATGCGAACTTGCTCTCCAAGTTTGGCTTCATAAGCTTCAACCACGATCTTGAAGGAACGATAGACGCGACCTGGGTGTTCGCTATCGACGGACAAGCATCCTTCTCCATTGGAGAGGTAGCATTTCTTAATCGAGTTAACGACGATCTTGGGGTTCACCAATTGGTATTCCACCAAAGGATGTTTCTCATCGCCGGTTTCATAGGAGATGACGAGCATCTGGACATTTCTTCCTGCCTGAGGAGCAGCAAGACCAACGCCCTCTCTCACGTTAGGGTGCTTTTCGCGGAATTTCTCGTCTTGGGTGAGCTTTAAATAGGTCAGCATCTCGTCAATGAAAGCCTTGTCCTCTTTGGATAATGGGAGAGGGACTTCAGTGCTCTTTACTCGAAGCTGAGGAACGGTATCTTTAACAATCTTTATCATGGTGGCGATATTTTACCACGCGGAAGTCTTTTTGACTTAAAATATGCCTGTGAATAATCGAAGCCTTATTTTCTTAGAAAAACTGAAGTCCGCTTTGGAGATGGATGAACGTCTGCAGAAACTGCTGCAATTAGACGCTGCTTTGGAAAAGGAAGCGGGAATTGCTGAGATTTCTAAAAAGATGAAGGTTGCCGCCGAAGACTATGGAGAGGCGAGACAACACTATGGAATCTCGTCTTTGATCGCCAAAGAAAAAGGCAAAGAACTCGCTCAAATCAAAACCCTGTTGGACAGTCAACCCCTGGTGGAATCCTATACCGAACTCTATCGCGAAGTGTCAGGTATCTACCTTACGATCAACGATATTCTTTTCGGCGACCTCAACGCATCGCCTTTTGGAGCCAAACATGATTAAGGTCATCGGAGGGAAATATCGCAGCCGTAACCTTCTTACTCCAGAAGAAGGGACGTTGCCAAGCAAGAACATGGTTCGTGGAGCGATGATCTCTGCGCTTGGGCCAAGCATTGTCGGCGCCCATTGCCTTGATTTATTTGCCGGCAGCGGCGCGCTTGGCATCGAGGCGCTTTCTCGCGGAGCTTCCTTTTGCCACTTTGTGGATGTGAACCGCAAAGCGGCTGAGATTGTTAGAAAGAATCTTGAGACCTTGAAAGAGACCAACGCATCCGTTGCCTCCGTTAGTTATGAAGCATTCCTATCTTCTTATCATGAGAAACCGTTTGACGTGGTGTTCTTAGATCCGCCTTACGCCATGAAATCCTCTTATCAAGAAGCGGTGGATCTTCTTCTAGAAAAAGGGCTTCTTCAAAAAGACGGCGCGATTCTATTAGAATATGAGGGCGAAATCGAAATCGACACATCTCGATTTGGATTCGTCCGCGACTATCGTTATGGCAAAACAAAAGTGAAATTGTTGAGGAATATCGTATGAAAGTAGCAGTTTATGCCGGATCGTTTGATCCAATCACCAATGGGCATCTTGATATCATCCATCGCGCTGCTGCGGCGTTTGATGAAGTGATCGTGTTGCTTGCTATTAACCCTGCTAAGAAAGGCGTTTTCACAACCGAGGAACGTCTCCGTATGATCGAGGAAGCCGTGAAAGACATTCCCCATGTAAAAGTGGATTATACGGAAGGTCTCACCGTTGATTATTGCAAGAAAGTCGGCTCGAAGCATCTGATCCGCGGTCTTCGCGCCGTCACCGATTTCGAATATGAATTCCAGCTTGCAGCTGCTAACAAATACATCAACCCGGATATCGACATGGTGTTCTTCATGTCCAATTCCTCAACTTCCTTTATCTCTTCTTCGATGGTGAATCAGCTAAGAAAAAGCGGCGCTGATATCGCCGCTTTGGTTCCTGCTTCCGTGGTGGAAGAATTCAATCGGAAAGGTTTATAAATCGCTAGATTACCGAAGGACCGCTACGAAGCGGTTCTTTTCATTATCGCCACGAAGGGCAGACTTCAATGCCGCGGTATCGTAGGTGTCATAGCTAGACATATGGATGTGTTCCATCGGGATGCCAAGTTTTCTCATCTGGAGGCAAACAAGGAGTTGATGGTCTAGATAATGTTTACCGCTAGTTCCCTTGGCAGCGAGGTTGTAACCTAATTTGATTACGCGCGCGAGAACTTCATCGGCTTGCTCGATGTGAGAGAAAGTGAGAGACGGGCCAAGATAGACTTCAATCTCATCTTTGCTGAGGCGAAGTCTTTCGATGAGATTGCCGAAATCGATCAATGGACGTTCGCGGATGCTTTCGTTAACCGAGTAGGCTTTGCCAGTAAGCATCTTGCCTTTCACGCCGAAGAAAAGTGGCACCTCGTCGTTAGCGTCAACGACGATCGGCTGGTTTTGCTGAGTCACGACGACAAGCCCATTGCTCGTGCAAGTGAAAGCACCAGGGACTTCTTCTTGATCGCTGGTCAAGCGTATGGAATAAGATTCCAAATCGATATCAAATGGTTTCATGGGTATAGTGTAACAAAAAACGCCTGCGATGTTTATCGCAAGCGTCTATTTTATTTCTGATAGGCAGTGGTGAATGGGTTGGATGCGCTTGGAGTGGTGTGGTTCCACATGTTCAAGAGCAAGGTCGCCTTGGCGTAGTCGGTTTCACCAGTGACACCGAAGAGCGCTTCAGAGATGCCTACGCGGCCAAGATTGAAGGCTTCTTCAGAGAAGTCGACAAGGAAGATGGTCGGGGTATCGAAGTTGGTGCGATCAGCGGTCTCAACGTGTTCGTAATAAGAATCGGAGACAGAAGCGTTGGTTTTGTAAGGGGTGGTGGCTAAGCGACCGCCGGCTTTGGAGAAGAAGTCGACTGGGTTGCCGCCGAATTTATCGAGATAACGGCAGAATGGCTTCTTATCGTCATCGGTGTCGTAATCATCATCGTTGGAGGAGGTGTCATCCGCGAAGATGGTGTAGAGGTTGAAGGAACGCTTGTCATCTGCGACGAAGGCGTCTCCCCAAGTGGACTGCAAGGTTTCGAAGCCACCTTGAGCGGTTTCGCAGCCCGAGCATTCCTTGGCAACATAGGCGATGAAGAACTTTTCTGGATAAGCGGTTGGGTTCTCAGCGGCTTTGTTGCTGTTGGAGCGATAAGCAGCGATGAATTCTTCGTAAGTCGCGAATTCGTTTTCGAAGTTGGAATACTCGTTGATGATGCTGGTAAGTTTATCAGCGCCGGTGTTGTATTCGCCTTTTTCACGTCCTTCGCCTTCAAGGCTAACTTTGAAGGAGGTGTAGTAGGAATCGCCTGCGGAAACGCTTAATTTCTGCGCCCATGCGGTGAACTTTGGAATCGAGAAGATGATGCCGAAGATGCCGCCGACGATCAATAATGGCTGAACCCACGCGGTTTCAACAATCCAACGCCAGATGCGCTGGAAGAATGCGCCAATTGCTTTTAGGATGTTCATAGATATCCTCCGAAATAAAACACGCCTGTTTCAAAAACAGCGCGATAATCATATCACCCACCTTTTCTTTGTTCAACAACCACTTACTTAAGTAAGATGGTTATCCCAAATTCATCTTTTTTTCGATTTCCTGTAAATTCTCCTAGTTTTCAACAATGATTCATCTATAATCATGGCTATCCATGGCTAAGCGTAGGACATTTAAGCAAAAAGTCGTCGATAAACTCTATGACCACCCTCACCTCAAACGAGGGCTCATCGATGCTGGAACTGTAATTGGCATGGCGATTTCTGCCTTTGTTTTCGCTTTTGGTTTCAAGTGTTTTATCGCCCCGAACTATTTGATGACGTCCACGACATTCAATGGGTCGGAATTTACCCCAGTATTCAAACTTGTTTCTGGTGGATTATCTGGCATTTCGCAGGTCGTGATCGAATTCATCGAAGTTGTATTCGGTCATCCGATTACGAATGCTAATGCATACACCTTGGTGTATTCGGTGTTATATTTCGGTTTGAATGTCCCTATTTTCTTAATCGCCTTCTTTGGTATTGGAAAGCGTTTTGGCATCATGACCGCGATCAACGTCGGATTCGTTGCGGTGTTCAACAACATCTTGGCACTTGCTGACGGTGAAAACGGCTTGATTACTCAGATTTCTTACTGGGCTAATGAAAACGGCGGTCTTTTATCGCGCGCCATCTTCGGTGGCGTGTGCACGGGTTTATCCTCCGCCATCGCCTATAAATTAGATGCCTCGGCTGGCGGAATCGACGTAATTGCTTATCGCGTTGCCTTAAAGAAGAATTCCATGGTTGGAAAATATTCTTTGTTCATCAACGCGGGAACACTGACCATCTTCACTATTCTTTCCGTTATCGATCATGGCGTTGGAGAATCTAGCGCTGCTCACGTTCTCGTCGCTTCGATGTTCTCGGTCGTTTACCTCTTGGTGGTCACCGTGGTCATCGATTTGATCAACCTCCGCAACAAGAAGCTCAAGGTGACGGTCGTTACCGAATCCCATGACCTAGCGAAAGTCATCATCAGCTCGCTTCCTCATGGAGCTACCGTCATCAAAGGAGAGGGTGTGTTCTCTGGCAACGAGAAGCAAATCATTGATATTGTCATTTCCTCATATGAACTGAAGCGGACCATCAAAGTCATCAAGGAAGCCGATCCAAAAGCATTCGTTGAAGTCATGGAACTTAAGCAGGTTTTAGGCCGCTTCCATCTTCCTCCAATTCGTTAATCAGGCAGGTTTTGCAAAGATTTTGAGATTTATTTCCTGCAATTTGCAGGATTTTTTAACAAAAAAACGACCAGCAAGATGTGCTGATCGACGCCGTTAAGTTTGGCGGAGAAACAGGGATTCGAACCCTGGCTGGAGCATGACCCCACTAACGGTTTTCGAAACCGTCCCCTTCAACCGCTTGGGTATT
>ONWJ01000045.1 GCA_900321535.1 uncultured Erysipelotrichaceae bacterium | reverse complement strand
TCCATTTCAAAAGACTCTTTCACTTCTTCCTCTAAATAGAGGTAACGCTCAAACTTGCGGGTTGGTTCAGCTAATGAGGCATGCTCTTTGGTGATCGCGGTGAATTTTTTCAAATCGTCCGCCGCATCGTCACGAGCGAGTTCTTGTTCTAATTGATGATATCTTTCCCTGGTAGCTTCCAGGCGTTTACGCATTGAATCTTCCATAACTATTGCTTTCCTTTGAAATTATACCATTGTTGAGAGCCGTTTAAAAACCTTGCTAATCATAGATTAGATACTAGGAAGAAAAGGGAGGTGCCTGTATAATAAACTAGACACATGGCATACAAAGCACTCTATAACAAATATCGTCCTTCCACGTTCGAAGAAGTGGCAGGCCAACAAGCAATTGTTCGAACCCTCAAAAACGCGATCAACAACGATAAGATAGCCCACGCTTATCTATTTTGTGGACCGCGCGGAACTGGCAAAACCTCGATGGCGAGGCTTTTCGCCAAAGCCTTAAACTGCGAAGAGGGCATTGGACATCAATGCAACCATTGTTCCAACTGTTTGGAACTCATGAGCGGTTCTCACCCGGACGTTATCGAAGTCGACGCGGCATCTAATAACGGGGTGGAGCAGGTCCGCGATTTGATCGACCAAGTTCATTACGCCCCCATCAAAGGCCGTTATAAGATCTACATCATCGACGAAGTCCACATGATGAGCCAAGGCGCTTTTAACGCTTTGCTGAAAACGTTAGAAGAGCCACCCGAACACGTCATTTTTATTTTGGCAACCACCGAACCTCACAAAGTGATTCCGACCATTTTGTCGCGTTGCCAACGTTATGACTTCGCTAAAATCGATGACAATGATTTGAAAGCCAAGTTGATCTGGGTCATGAAACAAGAAAACGTGGCCTATGAAGAAAATGGGCTGAACCAGATTGTTTCTCTTGCCGATGGAGGAATGCGTGATGCGCTTTCTATCCTTGACCAAGTTCTTGCCTATGGAGGAAACGCCTTAAAGGAAAAAGATGTCCTTTCGGTTTTCGGTCTTACCTCGATGATCGAGAAGGTGAATCTTCTTAAGGATATCGCCCATAATGATGTCGCGACCGTCCTTCATAAATTCGAAGGCTTCATCAACGCTGGAGTCGACATCAAACGTCTCTCGTTGAATCTCCTCGACATCTTAAAAGACATCATCATCTACGCCAGAACCAAACAAGCTGGTATTTTGACCGCGATCAATAAAGACGACGCAGAGACCTTAAAGCCTTTAATCCCCGCCAAGCGTGCTTCGCAGATGATTGATATCCTGCTCAAGAGCCAAGCGGATTTCAAAGTCGTCAGCAACTTAAGATCATTGTTTGAATTGACTTTAATCCAGCTCTGCGCGCTTTTTGGTGAAGCAGAAATCGAAGAAATCCCTGCAAAACCCGCGCCAATCAAAGTTGAAGAGCCAAAGCCTCAGCCAGTGAAAGAGCCTGAGCCGCAGCCTCAAAAGATCGAAGAACCAAAGATTGCTACCTTCGATCCTACCCCCGCTCCAGCACCTCGCCAGGAAGTGAAACCAGAACCTATCCCAGTTGCCAAACCACAAGCAGAACCAAAGCCCGCGCTTGGTAACTATGATCCAAATTCTGGTAAGCCATACACCGGAACCGTCGCCCCGTCCTTCTTGCTCGAAGAAGAACCTAGCGCGAAGCCAAAGGCAGCTGAACCTGTTTTAGAAAAGCCAGCCCCGACACCGGTCAAACCTGTCGCTACACCAAAGCCGGCTCCAGTTCCTCCGAAACCAGAGCCTGTTGTTGAGCCAATCAAAACTGAGGGCATCAAGCATTACACCCTCGCTTTAGATGGAACCCCTATCGTTTTGGACGATAAGACGATTCTCAACATCATGGTCCTTGGACCAAAATACAAAGAGGAACGCAAAAAACTCTATGAGAATTGGGGAAGAATCGATGCCCTTCGCTTAGATAAGAAATTCGGCGACCTCGCTTCTTTGCTTGCTGATGCTCGTCCATTCTGCCTTTGCGAAGAAGCTTTACTTATCAACTTCAACTTCACCCATCTCAAAGAGAAAGCGAATCTTGAAGAGAATCAGGCCGGATTATCCGAGCTTGTCGAAGCCATGATCGGCCGAAAGGTCTTCGTGTATGCGCTCGACCGCAACGACTCGAACCGTTGCCAAAAACACTATGTCAACCTCGCCCAGATTGGAAATCTTCCAAAACCGGATGAGGTAACTCTTACTTTGCCAAAAGGAGGCAAATAAATGAACCAAATGCAACAAATGCTCATGCGTGCGCAAAAGATGCAGCGTGAGATGGCAAAAGCCCAGGCCGCTCTTGCCGAAAAGGAATTCGTCGTCGAAAAAGGCGGCATGGTCAAAGTTACCCTTACTGGTGACTTCACCGTTCAATCCATCGACATCGATAACGATGCCATCGATCCTGAAAACAAAGAGATGCTCCAAGACACCATCGCAATGGCGATCAATGAAGCCATCGAGCAAATTCAGGCCGAGAAGGATGAAATTGAAGAAAAAATCACCGGTCAATCCGGCGGACTTTTCTAATGAAAGATCTCTCCACCTATTCAGCCTTAGTTGATTCATTCTCCAAGCTTCCCGGGATTGGCACGAAAACCGCAGAGCGGCTTGCCTATGCCGTTTTGGAGATGAATGAAGAAGATGCAAAGGAATTCTCTCAAGCGATTCTTGATGCGAAAACCAATGTTCATAAATGCTCTGTCTGCGGGCTTTACGCCGAAGGCGAGCGTTGTGATATTTGCCAAGATGCTTCTAGAGACCACTCCGTCTGCATCGTTTTGTCATATCCAAAAGACGTCATCGCTTTTGAGCGTCTAGAAGGATTCCATGGTGTTTATCATGTGTTAGGAGGCGTCGTCTCTCCAAGCAAAGGCGTGATGGCGAAAGACCTCGCGATCGATAGTTTGATTGAGCGCATCGATAAGGAAGGTATCAAAGAAGTCATCATCGGCACCAACCCGACCATGGAAGGTGAAATGACCGCCTTGTTCTTGAATCGTTTGCTGCAAGAAAAAGGCGTGTCCGTCACGCGACTTGCCTATGGGCTTCCAATGGGTGCGAGCTTAGATTATGCAGACTCACTGACGTTATCAAAAGCGCTAGAAGGGAGAAAGAAATTATGAGCCTATTCATCACATTCGAAGGCGGAGAAGGCTGTGGCAAATCCACGGTTCTTCGTTTGGTGAACGAGAAGTTATTATCGGAAGGCTATCAAACCGTGGTTACTCGTGAACCTGGCGGCACTCCAATCGCCGAGCAAATCCGCAATGTCATTCTCGATAAGAATAACACCGCGATGGATTCTCGTACCGAAGCCCTTCTTTACGCCGCTAGCAGAAGACAACATCTGGTCGAAAAGATTTGGCCAGCCCTCAAAGAGGGAAAGTTGATCCTCTGCGATCGTTATTTGGATTCTTCTCTTGCTTATCAGGGTGGGGCAAGAGGACTTGGCATCGATAACGTGTTAAACGTCAACCGTTTTGCCACTGAAGATACCTACCCAGATTTGACTCTTCTCTTCGACCTTGAACCGGAATTAGGCCTCCAAAGAATCGCCGCAAATGCCTCGCGAGAAGTCAATCGTTTGGACCTCGAAAAACTCGAATTCCATGCAGAAGTCCGTCAAACATTCAAAAAAATCGCAGAACGCTTCCCTGATCGCTTTGTCATTATCGATGCTTCAAAGTCTCTTGAGGAAGTCGTCGAGAACGTCTATCAAACCATCAAATCCAGACTGAAATAAAGATACGTTATGGCTATTGGAAACTACGTGAAAGAAAAACAACCTTTCGTATACAAAACGTTTTCTAACGCGCTTGTTTCCTCTCGCCTCGCTCATTCTTATCTCCTTTTAGGAGAATCGGGCACGCCGCTAAAAGAAACCGCTGTTTATCTTGCCAAATCCATCTTGTGCGATCATGGTAACCCTCTAGCAGACGAAGCCTGCATCACCTGCTCTCGTATTGATAAAGGCGAATATCCTGATTATGTCTTATGCGATGGCGAAGCCGCTTCAATCAAAAAAGATGATATCGCAACCCTTGTCGCGAGCTTCCAGCAAACCGCGCTAGAACGCAAAGGGATCATGGTCTATGTCATCCACCTCGTAGAAAACATGACAACTGAAGCCGTTAACGCGTTGCTCAAGTTCCTTGAAGAACCACCAGAACACGCCTACGCCATCTTGACCACCGAAAACGAATCGAAAGTGCTTCCCACCATCATCTCTAGATGCCAAAGCATTCGCTTGATTCTCTATCCTCGCGAGAAAGTCGTCGAGGAAGCCTTAGGATTGGGTGTCGAACCACTTGATGCCGAGTTGTTCTCCCATTTCTATAACGATGCCGAGCTGCTAAAAGAAGAGGCGCAAGATGAAGAAGCTATCTTGGTCAAAGAGTTGCTTTCTCGTTCCATCAAGGCTTTTGCAAACGAAGAAGCCTATGCCCGATATATCATGGAGAAAGACATCGCTCCGTTACTAAACAAAAAACCATTGCTACGTTACTATTTCGATGCCCTGGCTATCGCCTTTGAAGATGTCGTTAGAATTCAATCCGACTCACCCGTGCATCTAAATTCGCTTAAAAATGATCTTCAAGAAGTGAGCGATAACTTCGAAAAAGCATCCACGTGTTTATCATCTATTTTGTCTCTCCGTGGTGAGATTGAACTCAATATCCCCGCCGGATTCTTACTGACGCATTTAACCTATCTTCTCTATCGGAAGAAATAGTCTTATAGACGCCCGTTACCCAAACTAAGCTAATCAAAGAAAGGAGTTGGCATTCTCGTTAGCTTAGGCACAACCCAAAGAGAATGCAAAAACATATTATGGCAAACTCAAACCATGCATATTTCGTCCCCATCCGGTTCCGTGGTGCGGATAAATCGTATTATTTTTCAACGGAATTCCCTCACCTAGAGCTCGGAGAGCTCGTCGTCGTCGATTCGTTAAACGGATACACAATGGGCTTTGTATCTGGCCCAGTGAAACCGTTAAGCGATTATCACTCCACCTTAGAGTTGAAGCCAGTGCTTCGCAAACCGACCAAATCGGACATGCTGAACCATAATTTCAACCTCAAGGAAGAAAAACGCGCTTTGGAGATTGTCGACGAGGAAATCAAAAAACTCGGACTTCCAATGGATTTGCTGGATGCGGTGTATACCTTGGATGGAACTTATATCACCATCACCTATACCACCCCAGAAAAGCGTGTTGATTTCCGTGAGTTGCTTCATCAAATCAATCCTTTGCTCAACTGCCGTGTGGAATTACGACAAATCGCTCCAAGAGACCGCGCAAAGATGACCGGAGGTATCGGCATCTGCGGCCTTCCACTTTGCTGTTCTTCTTTTCTCAGCACCTTTGAATCCATTGCTATCACCAGGGCGAAGAACCAGATGCTCACCTTAAACATCCCGAAGTTATCGGGACATTGCGGTAAACTCATCTGCTGCTTGGCGTTTGAAGATGATACTTATACGGAAGCCAAGAAGGCATTCCCAAAATATGGCACCGTGATCCATACTCCAGATGGGGATTACATGGTGGATTCTTTCAACGTCATCTCCAAAACCGTTCGTTTGGCCAATGCATCTCGCGATGACTTCAAGACTTATGAACTCGCGGATGTCATCGCCATGCAAAACGGAACCTACAAAGAGCATATCGTCATCAAGAAAGTCAAAGAAGACGAACTGCCTTCCTTTGGCATCGTTCCTGAACGTAAGGTCGAGGAAGAACCTCGTGAGAATCGTCACGGGCAAGAACAAAGACCGCAACGTTCGAACCAAAGCCAGCAGCAAAGAAACGATCGTCACGACCGTCATAACCGCCATGGCAATGGCCAAAGAAATAACAACCAACAAGGTCAAAACAACGGTCAAAGACAAGGCCAAGGTAACCAATATCGCGGCAACCAAAACAATCAAAAACCATCTCAAAAACCTCAAAATAACCAGCAAAACCCCAACCAATCCAATCCAAATAATGAGCAGCGGAACAACAATAACAGACGTCACCGCCACCACTATCACCACCATAACAACAAGCCAAATAACGGAGGCAATCAGCAATGAAGAGAGAACTGAACTTCGAAGGTTCATCCCCTCTTCTATATCTCATCGCCACGCCGATTGGCAATCTAAAGGAAGTGTCGCCTAGAGCCATCGAAGTCATCAGCGAGATGGATTTCGTCGCGGCGGAAGATACAAGAAACTCTGGGAAGCTTTTGTCGCTTCTAGGAATCAAAAAACCTTTTATCTCTTGCCATGAGCATAATGAGGAAGAGGCATCGGAAAAGATCGTTAAGCTTCTTCTAGAAGGGAAGAAGGTTTGCTACATGTCCGATGCAGGCTACCCTACCGTTTCTGATCCAGGCGTTCGGCTCGTCCGCAAATGTTTGGAGAACGATATTAAGATATCGGTTGTTTCCGGTCCTAGCGCGGCTATTAACGCCCTTGCTTGCTCAGGATTAGATTCAACCCACTTCTACTTTCAGGGATTCCTCCCGCCCAAGGAGCAAGAACGTAACCGCGTTCTCAACGATTTAGCGAAACGTGAAGAAACATTAATCTTCTATGAATCGCCTCATCGCATCGCGTTAACGCTGATTGCGATGGCGGCTACCTTAGGTAACCGTAAGGCGGTCCTCGCAAGAGAACTCACGAAGACCCATGAAGAATTTGTTCGTGGTACGCTTCCAGAGCTCGCCGCATTAGATCCTGCCTCCTTATTAGGAGAAATGGTGATCGTGGTTGAAGGCAAGACAAATAGTCCTACCGAGATCACCGATGACCAAATCGCGCTTGCGCTACGCGATGAACTCGAATGGGGACGCACTTCAAAAGAAGCGATTGCCTCGGTTGCTAAGAACTCTGGGGTGCCCAAAAACCGAGTTTACGCGATCTATCTATCCAACTTCAAAGAATGAAAAAGTCATCCGCGGGCCCTTTTTGCAAAGCGGAGCACGATGCGGGACAATCGCATGGATTTGCGACCTTGAAAGTGCTCCAAGCAAACAAAACCGGCTTCTATATTGCAGGAAT
>ONWJ01000032.1 GCA_900321535.1 uncultured Erysipelotrichaceae bacterium | reverse complement strand
CTACCACGGATTATGACGAATAGGTTGACCGCGATCAACGCTAGCATCGGGGCGACCAAAACCCAATACCACGTTCCGCGGACGAATTGATTGTCAGACGTAAAGGAATAGATGGCATCGGTGAACTGGGCGAATACAAGCAAAGCAAACAGCAATGCGTTTAAAGCGATGGAAATAAAAAAGGAGGGACTTTTGCGGTAGTTTTTGTGATAAAAATGCAAAACATAGGCCGTTAAAATCGGCATTAAAACAGGTGGGAGCAACGTCTCGATGAAGGAAACAACCCGCTCCACCCAGGCAAGCCCAGGGTTCCTGAAGACGAACAAATCGATGACGTAAGCGATGATGCTTAACGCCAAAATTGAAAAGGAGGGGATGAAGAATTGCTTGCTCCGCCGGTCCAAACCAGGGATGCTACAAGAAAAAATCAGTCCCAGCAAAATCAGTAGCAGCAATGCGCCGCCTACGAAAAAGTAGGCATAGACGAGGACATCATCGTTCATAAGAAATCCTCTCCGGTCGGAAAGGGATATCTAAGCTTTTGCAGTTGGGCTTTCACGCCTTTTAAGGTGATGGGTTTCACCATGAACCCACTCGCCTCTGTGTTCCAAGCATCGATTGAGTATTCGGGGTAGGCGGTGAGAAAAACGATATTCATGCGAGGATTGATTTCATGCAACGCGTTGCAAAGGTCGATTCCGTTGGTCAAACCAAGCTCAATGTCTAAAAAGGCTAGGGCAACGCGGCTTTCCTTGGCGAAGGCGATGGCTTGGGAAGGTTTGGTGAAACTGATGACCGATGCCATGGGCAAAGCTTCTTCGATGACAGGCGTGGCCCCGGCAAGGACAATCGGATTATCATCAACCACGATGACAGTGGGGCAAACGCTTTCTTTGTTGGCGGCATCAAGCAATTCCGCGACATCGATTTCCAAAATATCCGCGATTTTGGCGATGATCGTCGCGCTTGGCAAGCGTCGATCCGCTTCCCAGTTTGCAACGCTAGAACGAATGACAGGCAAACGGTCTGCCAGCTGTTGCTGCGACATTCCTTTCCGTTTCCTTGCATAGAGGAGTGCTTGCCCGAACGTCAGTTTTGCATTCATCGTTCCAAAATCCTTTAAAAATATCAGGAAATACCTAACAGGTATTTTACATAATGGAAAGAAACGAAACAAACGTTTCAATCCGAAACACTCCGAAGAGCAGGCCTTCAATCCATATATAATTCAACAATATTGAATTAAAGGAGTTCAATTATGAAAACACCTAAACTCGTCGTTGCTTTAGCAAGCATTGCCTTGCTTGCCTCCTGTGGAGGAAATAATACCCCTTCAACCACCACGGAAAGTTCTCAGCCAACCGCGACTTCAAGCGCCGCCGCGAAGACCATGGCCTTCCTCGCAGATGGAAAATATTATGCCAGCGTTCCTGACGATGTTCTTGAGAAGGTCGATGACGTCAAGCCAAGCTTCCGCGTCAACGATGCCGGCCTCGAAGGCACCCGCATCGGTAATATCGGTGACCGGATCACCCTCGCCGTAAGAGGCGCTGTCGCCAAAGACATCTATGTCACCGTTGCCAAATCCGAGAAGGAAGGCCATATCTCCGCTCGCGCCTATGGCCCGATTGTCAAAGATCAGCTCAACGAAGGTCTCGGACTTATCGCCGAAGCCATCGGAAAACCCAACAAGGTCTTCATCTGCTTCTCCACGAAAAAAGCCACTTGGGACCGTGTCGGCGACGCCGAAATGGATCAAGAAATCCAAGCGGCCTGGGACCTCGTTGCCTAACCCGTACTTAAATTCAACTCACCTCGAGTGAAACGAAGAAGAAGATCCATGAAGAAAGCGATGCTTATCACTGGTCTCTTCCTCGTCGATTCTAGCGTGAATTGTTCTTTCGAATCATTCAGCTGCGATGAAACTTCCTGACATACTGGGAAGTTTTTCGCTTTCATAGGCGAGATGAAGAGGCTCCTTATCGAGCCATCATCCACCCATTCAAGGAGTTTACCATGAAAAGATCATTGAAAGTTCTCAGCTTAACCTACATGCTCGTTGGCCTTACCGCTTGCTCGAGTGGGGGCAGCAATAGCTCCTCCAACATTAGCGATGCCTCTTCTGCTTCAATAGAATCGTCGGTTGCATCCTCCGTCGATCCTTATCAAGGCCGCATCAAATCCGCTGAGCTCACCGTTGTCGATATCGTCGACATCCCTTTTAGAGGCGATGACCCTCTTTATTACGAAGATCCGAAACCGATCGAGGCATATCGAAGAAAAGACAAGCTCAAGATGTACTACCTCGATGAGCTTGATAGCGTCTATTACATCGACGTCGGATCGTTTGGCAAACTGCTCGAAAGCGATCTCGAGAAAGGATATACCGCTACCGTCGAAGATAAAGGCGCGACCGCATCCTGGACCGTGAAAAAAGGCGACCAGGTCGTCTTCCGCCTCGCCATGGACGCCAATAAGCAAACCTTATCCATCGATGGCGAGCTCGATTCCGATTTCCTTAGATCCGCTCGTAACGGCAATAACGGCGAAGCCGACTGCGCCCAAATCATCAACGAATATATGCCAGGGCACGAAAACGTCACCAAGGTCTATTCCTATGCAAAGCATGGCTTTGACGTCTTCGAGGTCGATGGCAAATACCAATATCCTTTCGGTATCCTTGACCTTGGCCTTAGCCTCGCGGTGGAGCGGAAGTTCATCTTCAACACCCCCAAAATGGAGCTTCTTGAATGCGGGTCGATGACGCAATATGAAACCGCCATGTTGGCCCAGCCCGATGGTTCGTCGATTTCACCCAAAGAATATATCATCAGCTGCCATCACGATGCCTATGGGGACAAAGAAGATGCCAATACCGTCCATCAGCCGCATGGCTTGACCGTCTTCAACAAGAAGCTTTTCTACTTCTTAATGGACAACCTCTATGGCATGGCCGATCAAAAGCGCATCCGTTCGATGAGCGATTACTTCGATTTATTCGAAACTTCTGACCTATATACTTCTGACGATGGCCCGGCGCGTTTTAACGCCTATGTCCGTTCCATCGATATGCTCAATGACCTCCATAGCGCCATCTACCCAAGCTCCCATTTCGGCGATATCGGTCTTACCGATGGCCATTATGAGCAAACCTTCAACAAGGACCGTAACGAACTTCGATCCTATCTTGAAGCCGAGCGCGCTGCCGCTTGGAAAAAGTATGACGAAGAGCATGGCGGCAAAGTCAAAAAGCACGACATGCGCTATTCCAAAGACGGAACCGTCGGTTATTTCAGCTTCGATACGTTCGAAACCTATAATCACTTCCCCGAAGATGGCGAGCCCATCCCGGAAGAGGTTCTTCTTTATGACACCTTCTATTATTTCGTGAGAAACCTTGAGGAAGCCAAAGCCAAAGGCGTCAAGAAGATCGTCATCGACGACACCATCAACGGCGGTGGTTATGTTGGCATCATGGCCAAACTCCTCGCCCTCATGAGCAAGGACAACAAGTCCGAGGTGTTCTTGCGCAGCGACGATAACGAAGCCATCTTGAGAACCACGACGAGAGTCGACGCCAATCGAGACGGCAAATATGACCTCAATGACTGCTATGGCAACACCTTCAAGTTCTACATCATCACCAGCAATTACTCCTTCTCCTGCGGCAACGCCTTCCCTTTCTATGCCCAGCAGTATGAACTCGCCACGATCATGGGCGCGAGGTCTGGCGGCGGCGAGTGCTGCGTATTTGAATATACCTTTAACTCCGGCATGAACCTGAGGTATTCCTCTCCTTACCACGTCGGCATTTACCGCGAGAAAGAGAATAAGTTCTATGGCAATGAGCACGGCGCCAATCCTGTTTTCTCCTTCAAGAGTGACGGTTTCACCCAATACTATGATGTCGATGCCGTCGCAGACTACATCGCCTCTGAAGAAAGCGCTGCTCATTAAAGGCAAGACTCTTTTTCTAAGGTAACGAATAACCGTTCTTTCCCGTTTCTTGGACTAAGGCAGCAACAAATGCACCCGTTATCTATGGAGGTATTCTTATGAAACGTTCTCCTCATCCCCATGGATTGCTTCTTTTATCGACGTTTTTGATCGCTTCTTGCGGGCAGACTGCGCCTTCTACGCAGTCTTCTAGTTCAAGCCTCTCTTCTTCCTCTTCTGCTGGGTCCTCCATTGTTTTAGATGGAATCACTTTTCGTCCAAGGCAAATGAAGGCTCATCTTCATAAGGAAGAATCCACCCAGATGGTGGAAGCCTATTTCCGTGAAGACGGACTAAAAAACATCCCTTATATCCGCTTGGGTGATTTCTATCGTTGCCACATTGGCAAATCGCTTTCCGTTATTTCTTCCACTAGTGGCGTTTTCCGCTTAAAAAGCGCTTCTGGAGGAGAAGCCGTGATCGACACGGTCAATGACACCCTAAAAAGCGATGACTATGAAGAGTTCATCAACACGACGATTTACCGCCAAGAAGATGCGCGCAACGTCTATTACGATGGTTCTCCCTTCCTTCGTTTCAAGAAAGCGACCACCGACAAGGCACCTACGCCAAAAAGCATCGCTTTTAAAGCGGATTACGGCATCGATTTGTTCGCTGTTGATAACGATGTCCTTCTTCCGCTTCCTATCGCGAGCAACCTCTTCGAGGGTCCGACGATGCTTACTTGCCTCTATAACCTCGATAGCCTCTATTTCATCGACTCTAACGATGCTTCTTATGATGCGATGGCCATCAGCGTCAAACAAGATTACACCGAAGGTTTGAAGGGTTTTTATGAAAATGGCAAGCGGAGCAAGGAGCAAGCCGCATTCTCCTATGGGGAGCTTTGCTTCTTCCTCGATACTTATTATGGCCATCCAGGAAGAGAGACGCTCCATGATACCTACCTCCAAAAAGGTACCTTGGATGCTGCTCTTGCAAGTCGCGATGAGATTACCCGCCAAGCAAGAATTTGGCTCCAATCTACCGATCAAATCGAATATTATGCCGGGCTTTATCTACTGGATGATTATCTTGCGGATACCGGGCATACCTATGTCAAACTAGGCACGATGATGATGGTCAATCATGACCTAGCTCTTTATGAAGCGGTGCAGGCAAAGATTGCCTCCATCGGCTACAAAGAGGGGCAAAACGCCGCCAAACGGACAAGCCAACTTCGCCCTGGATATCGTGAAGCCTTT
>ONWJ01000051.1 GCA_900321535.1 uncultured Erysipelotrichaceae bacterium | reverse complement strand
CCTTTTCTTGCGGTCTCTCTTGCTGCGGGATTTCCGCTAAAGGCGGCATATTCACTGGTTGTTGGTCAAGCGGATTAGGCAACGGCTGATAGGGTGGTTGTTGTTGTGGTTGCTGAATATAAGGAGGTTGCTGTGTATATGGTGGTTGAGGTGGAACCTGATAAGGATTGCCATAAGGATTCTGCTGTGGCGGAATGCCAGGCATTGCTCCGGGTTGGGTGTAATAGTTTTGCTGAACGTAAACTTGTTGAGGCTGAGCCTGAACGGGTTGCTTCGCCTGTTCCTCTCCGTTTTGCTCATCGATAGCGCGTTTGAGGATCTTATAAGCCTTCTCGTCTTCTGGGAAGGGAGGGAAAAGCTTTTTCCCACGGAAGAAATTGATCACCATGATGACGAATTGGATGAAGAAATTGAAGACGCCGAAAACCGCCACAAGGGCGATTCCGAGAATGATGATGGGGCTAAGCAACGCCCACAAAATTCCCAAACCAAATTTCTTCAGGCCGTTCATCATATGTCGATATTTTAGGCTACTTCTTCTTTCTCAACAATAAATCGTTGAGAAAACTTGCAAAGTTGGCGAAGACAAATAAAGCACCATAAAGAAGCATCCCCGTATTAGGGGGCATATAACGGTACAAAAGGCTCGCTAGAAGCAGGGTAATTAGAATGCTAGATACAAGGAAAATACCGGGGATTGGTAAGGGTTTTTGGAAAAAAGAAACCAAGGAAAAGACGGTCCAATATAGCGATAATCCAAAGAAAATATAGGCTAGTGCAACGTGGAAGAACGCCAAGATTATAGAAGCGGCATAGAAGGCGATTCCCTAGATGAAATAGAAGGGTTTGAGGTAATCCTTTTTCTCCTGCAACGAGAAGCGAGAGAAAGTGAATTCAAAGACAAGATGCAAGATGGCAATCTGGGCATAGGCATAGGCCAAGGCAAAGCAAGGGAAGATCAACTCGGTAACGCCATCTTTTTGCCTTCCGATGAAGCGCAGCAAGAACTCGACCATGTCAATTTCATAAAAGCCTCTGATCACCGCGATGGAAACATAGAAAAGACCAAACTCCAAGATCGCACAAAGGAATAAGGAGATGCTATGGCCCAGTTCGCTACGTTCTAGCATGCCGTAAACGATACCCAAGATGATGGCAGGCAATACGAAGAGAATCTCGTTTTGGAAAGAAGCGAAGGAGAGCAAGGTAGAGACGACAACGCTGGCTACAAAATATAAAGGTAGATACCGCCACTTGCAGATAATCGCCACAAGCGCGGAAAGCAAGGGCAAGATGAGCATCAAGGCTAAACTTGCGATAACAGAAAAAGAGGAGGCCAAAGCGAAGATACCTACTAAGGCACTTGCTACCCCCATAAAAGCAAGGTTCTCGACTGCCGTTTCCCTTTTCCTAAAAACTTTCACGCGAACATTATAGAGAATTCATCTTCATTTATGATGTGTATCTTCGTTTTAAAAGGCTTATTTTGGCAAAATAGGGCATACGTGTATCGATTTTTGATTTCATTAACCCTAGTTTCACGCCTGATCTTTAACAATTAACTAAATGTCGGAGAAAGCCTCTTTTCCTTGTTCGGTGTACAATAATCTCGTTCTTCATATTTATGCTTTTGCAAAGCAAAGGTAGAATATTCCCGCTATGAAAATTGATTACGCTTCTTTGCTGAACGAAGACCAGGTCAAAGCCGTTACGACGCCTGATCAACACGTTCGTATTATTGCCGGTGCTGGCTCGGGCAAGACCCGTGTTTTAACCTATCGAATTGCCTATTTGATTGAAGAGATGGGTGTTGATCCGTCTCGTATTTTGGCCGTTACTTTCACCAACAAAGCAGCCCAAGAGATGAAAAGCCGTGTCGAAAGAATCGTGGAGGATGCGGCGATGTATCTTCAAGTCTCCACCTTCCATAGCTTCTGCGCTCGCTTCCTTCGTCAGGAAGCAAGATGGGTAGATTATCCACGTTCATTCACCATTTTGGATGATGATGACCAAGAGAAGCTCGTCAAACAAATCGCCGAGGAAAAAGGATTAAAGAAATCCGATCCCTTGGTCAAGATGGCGCTTCAATATATCGGCAAACAAAAGACCAAAGGCCTTTACCCAGAAGACATTCATATCGATAAGAACGCCTTTGATAACGAAAAAGACTGCCTCGATTTCTATCTTCGTTATGAAGAAAAGAAAACCGAGATGCTTTCTTTCGACTTTGATGATTTGATCCTTGTTACCATCAAAATCCTCAAAGCCGTTCCTGAAGTCCATCAGCATTGGGAAAGAAGGTTCAGCCACATTCTCATCGATGAATTCCAGGATACGAACAACGTTCAATACGAATTGATGAAGTTGCTCTCCACCGAAAGAACAAGCATTTATGTTGTCGGTGACCCAGATCAAACCATCTATACCTGGAGAGGCGCGAACCAAGGCATCATCCTTAACTTCCCAATCGAATTCCCAGATTACAAAGACATCATCCTAAGCAGGAACTATCGCTCAACGAAGAATATCCTCGACGGGGCGAACCGCTTGATTAAATACAACAAAAAACGTGTTCCTAAGGACCTTTTCACTTTGGAGCAGGAAGGCGCTCCCATCACCGCGAAACGGTTTGAAAGCCCTGAGTCTGAAGCCCAATGGGTTGTTTCGAAAGTCGAAGAATTGAAGCGAAAAGACGGCGATTACACCCATATTGCTTTGCTCTATCGTTCCTCCTTCATTACCCGCTCTTTCGAATCTGAATTTGCGATGCGTGGCGTGCCATATCGCATCTTCGGCGGCTTACGTTTCTATCAACGCAAAGAAGTGAAAGACGTTCTCGCTTATTTCAGGCTTTTGGTGAACCCGTTAGATGACATCTCTTTTGAACGTATCGCAAACGCTCCTAGAAGAGGCATTGGAGACGGGACTTTGCTTAAGATTCGACAAGCCGCCCTTGATGAGGGTGTCTCCGAATATAACCTCATCGCCCATATCGAGAATCATCCAAACCAGGATATCCCAACTAGGGCTATCACCGCGCTTTTAACGATGATTAGTAAAATGGAGCAAGTCAAAGCCAAACTCTCCGAGAATCTAGAGACTTATTCATCGGTCTTGAAAGATTTCATTACCGATATCGGCTACTACACCTATATCACAGAGGAGCAGGATCTCGATGAAGATCGCGCTGGCAACGTGAATGCGTTGTTTGATGACATCACCAACTACATCAAGCGAAATCCAGAATCCACCTTTGAAGAATACCTTCAAAACATCTCATTGCTTACCGCTCAAGATGATATGAACGGCGGGAACTACGTCTCCTTGATGACCATCCACTGCGCGAAAGGTCTTGAGTTTGATCACGTTTTCCTTATCGGCATGAACGATGGTACTTTCCCTTCCTATCGTAGCCGCGATGAACGAGATGATGGAATGGAAGAGGAACGCCGCCTTGCTTATGTTGCGATGACTAGGGCAAAGAAAGATCTCTTCATGACGACCAACTCAGGCTATTCTTATGTCACCGATAGTCATGCAATTCCATCTATCTTCTTTAAAGAAGCTGGCCTAGAGATTCCTGATGATAACCGTTATTCTTCTAGCGGATATGGAAGAAGCGGTGGCTATTCTTCCTATCGTGGCTCAACCTATGGGGGCAGAAGTTCCCGTCGAACAGATATTCGTTCTAGTTGGGGCAACTCTCGCGGAAGTGAATCGGATTTCTTCGGAGACGGCGATGCGATTATGCCATTTGAAGAAAAGCCAAAGCCGGTCCAAGAGGGCCCCAAGGAAAATGGCATCACCGATTGGAAGATTGGTGATATCGCAAGCCATACCAAATTCGGCATCGGAAAGGTCGTTGAAATCATCGACGCCAGCATCATCGTCATCCAGTTTGATAACTTTGGCAAAAAGACCCTTCTTGCCAGCCACCCAATGCTTTCTAGATTACGTTCCAATGGAGGAGAAGCCTAATGGATTATGTTTCTGCACAAGCTCGTGTCAAAGAATTGACCAAGCAACTCGATCAGTGGACCTATGAGTATTACGTTCTAGACAATCCTAGTGTTTCGGATGCGGAATTCGACCGCGCGATGAATGAGCTCCAGTTGCTAGAAGAGCAGTACCCTGACCTCCGTTCCAAAAACTCCCCAACCCAACGTGTCGGCGGCATGGTTTTGGATCAATTTCGCAAAATTCCCCACAAAAGGCTCATGCTTTCGCTTGGAAACGTCTATAACGAAGACGATGTTCGCGACTTTGACCGCAAGGTGAGAGAAGCACTTCACAAAGATGTTATCGACTATGTTGGCGAAGTGAAAATCGATGGGCTTGGCATGTCGCTCGTCTACGATCATGGCGAACTTCAATATTGCGTAACCCGCGGCGATGGCAACATGGGCGAAGATGTCACGCATAACGTGGTCACCATCCGTTCAATCCCGCTTCGCGTCAAAGAAACCCGCCCATTCGAGGTCCGCGGCGAGGTTTATATGCCGTTAGCGTCCCTCGAGAAGCTTAATCAAGAAAGAATCGAACTTGGCGAGCCATTGTTCGCTAACGCAAGAAACGCAGCAGCAGGATCCATCCGCAACTTGGATTCATCCATTGCGGCTCATCGTGGACTTGAGGCTTATTGGTATTATCTCGTCAACGCGAGAGAAATCGGGCATTCGGTGCACTCTGAATGTTTGGATTGGTTGGATGAACAGGGTTTTAGAACCAATAAAGAACGCCGCAAACTTCACGGTGTCGAAGAACTCCTTGCCTATATTGAGGAATATAGTAAAAAGAGAGATTCGCTTGGCTATGATATCGATGGTCTTGTCTTCAAAGTCGACAATATCGATGACTACGATATCTTAGGCTATACCGCGAAAACCCCACGTTGGGCGACAGCTTATAAATTCCCTCCGAAGGAAGTTACGACCAAGCTCCTTGATATCTTCCTTTCCGTCGGAAGAACTGGCCGCATTACCCCGAACGCTGTTCTTGAACCAGTACGTGTTGCTGGAAGCCTTGTTCAGCGCGCCACATTAAACAACGAAGATTTCATCAATGAAAAAGGCCTTATGATTGGCGACACTGTCGTCCTTCGCAAGGCGGCAGATGTTATCCCTGAAGTCGTGCGCCCGCTGGTAGAAAGAAGAACTGGCGAAGAAAAGCCATTCATCATGTCCGAGAATTGCCCAGAGTGCGGCGAACCATTAACGCGTGTACAAGGACTCCATTATTGCTTGAATAAAGATTGCCCTTCGAGGAAGATCGAATCCATCATTCATTTCGTGTCCCGCGATGCGATGGACATTGATGGCATGGGCGATAAAGTGGTGGAAGAGTTGTTCGCTGAAGGATTCCTGCATGGCATCCCCGACATTTATAACCTTTATCAATACGCTCAAGACATCAAACGATTGGATGGCTGGGGCGATAAGGCCATTATGAACATGCTCGATGCGATTGAAGAAAGCAAAGGTCGATCCTTGGAACGTCTCCTATTTGGTATCGGCATTAAAGAAGTCGGCCAAAAGACAGCCAAACAACTGGCTAGACGTTATAAAACGCTGGAAGCCTTCTACGATGTCAGCGAGCTGGAATACCTAGGTATCGAAGACATCGGCCCTGTTGTAGCGCATTCTCTCTATGAGTTCTTCCACGATGAGAAAAATCTTGAAATCTTTGCAAAACTCAAACAATCGGGTGTAAATTTCGATTATCTAGGAACCGATCAAATCGATACGAACTCCTACTTCTATGGCAAAACTGTTGTCTTAACAGGCGGCTTAGAGAACTTCACCCGTCCTCAATTAACCGAGATGCTTGAAGG
>ONWJ01000050.1 GCA_900321535.1 uncultured Erysipelotrichaceae bacterium | reverse complement strand
CATCTATGGAGTTTCCTCTTTTGGTCTAGCCAATCAAATCGATGGAACCCCAAAAGAAGCGGCCGAAATCATCGAAAGCTTCAACACACATTATCCAGAGATCCGTCGTTACTTGGATCAAATTGTTGAAGAGGTTGAACAAAAAGGCTACGTCAAAACGATGTTTGGCAGAAGGCGTTATCTTCGTGATATCAAAGACCCTAATTACGTCAAACGCGAAGCCGCTAAGCGCGCCGCGTTAAACGCCCCTGTCCAAGGATCGGCTGCCGATTTGATCAAAATGGCGATGCTTAAAGTCGATGCTTTTCTTAAAGAAGGCCATTATAAATCCAAGATGGTCCTTCAAATTCATGACGAACTAATCTTTGCATTAGATGAATCCGAAGCCGATGAACTGGCTCCAAAATTAAAGGAAATCATGGAAAACGCGGTAGAATTACCCGTCAAATTGACAGTGGACGGTTCTATTGGCAGAACTTGGTATGAGGCGAAAGACTGATATGCCCGAACTCCCTGAAGTGCAAACGGTCGTTTCGTTCCTTCTTCCTCAGGTCGGGAAAAAGATTCTTTCCTTTTCCAGCGTTAAAGACCTCTCCTTCCCTATCGAAGGCAAAACGATCGATTCAATTGAAAGGGTTGGAAAGCATATTCTTTTTACTTTGGATGATCGTTCTGCTCTTTTGATTCACTTGAAGGTCAATGGAGCAGTCACTCTAGCCTTAAAAGGCGAAGAACTTCCTCGTTTTACTGTTCATACCTTTTCTTTAGAAGACGGCGTTAGGATTTGCCTGGTTGATCCTAGAAAGTTCATTGATGTTCAATACTTCCAGCAAAAGGAAGAGGCGGAGCGTTACTTAGCCGCTAGACTAGGGAAAGACGCGCTTGAGATTACTCCGCAAGAACTGCATTCTCTTTTAAAAAAAGATAAGCGCAGTATCAAAGAAGCGTTGATGGATCAAAGGGTCGTTGCAGGCATCGGAAATATCTACTGCGCAGAAGCGCTTTTCGATACACGGGTCGCCCCTTTTACGGAAGCTCGCAAAGTCGATGAGGGTACATTAGCTCAAATTCTTGATTGCAACTCGAAGCGCATGAACCAAGCAATTCAAGATGGCTTAAAGGTTATTGATGACCCCCACTTTATTCTGAAAGATGGCTGGATGGATATCTCCATGCACGTCTATCAAAAACACAATACGCCCTGCCCTAGATGTGGTGCTCCGATCAAACGCGTCTTAATCAATCAAAGAGGAACGTATTATTGCTCTTGCTGCCAACGCCCTCATAAAGGTCCTTATGTCGTCGCGGTCACTGGCAGAATCCATTCTGGCAAATCGACGGTGTCAAAGATGCTCGTTGACGATGGCTATATTCTTTTTGACTGCGACGTTGTTGCCCATGATTTTTATCAAACTGAATCTGGCAAAGTGGCAGTGAAAAAACTCTTTGGAGATGCCGCGCTTTCTAACAATCAAGTTCAGATTCCTTATATAAGAGAAGCGCTCAAAAACAATCCAAAACTCATAAAAACCTTGCAAAAGTCCGTCCATTCATTTGTTAGACACCAGGCAAAAGCCCTACTTTCTTCTTTAGGTGAAAACGACCGCGTCGTCATTGACGTACCGCTTTTACTAGACGGGAAGATGCAAGGTCTATGCGACTATATCATCCTCGTTGATTCAAATGAATCAGCGAGAAGACAACGCCTATTAAACGAAGGCAGAGACGCGGATGGACTGCTTTCCATCAACGCCCACTACCCCTATAAAGAAACAAAAGCCATCGCGGATGCACTCATCCATAACGATGGCTCAATCGAAGAGTTAAGACGTAGCGTCGAAGCTTTGTTTAGATTCCGTAACCAATCATCTGCGCGATAAGAAGCAATAACATCGATCCGGCTACAGACAGATAACAAATCAGGTCTACTTTTGACATGCGGAAACTATGTCTCCACAAAGCAAGAATCATGAAATACGCAACCGCATAAAGAATGTAGAGGAAGAACGGCAATACCACGATGGCGAGAATAAAAGCGTAATTTGAGAGAGTGTTGACGGAACCAACCACCGTGAGGAGCAAACCGATGCAAATGGCCGCACCGTGAGGAATCAAATGGACGGCTGGATGGATTGGCTTTCTCGAATTCGCATATTCACCACTAGGATCTTTGAGGAACATGCTTCCCAAACAACATCCTGCCCCACTAGCAAGAGATAAGAAGGCACCAACGCCAACGTTAATGATATAGGCCATCTCAAATTCCTGTCCATTCGCAAAGGAAGGAATGATGATTCCAATAAGCAGAGAAATCAGTCCCACATTGCTTAGAGAATAATTCAGGCCATAGGCAATGTAATTGCCGGTAGTTCTTGTCAGCGACGTCAGATAAAGATATGGGGCGATGAAAAGCAAGGCTAAGAAGATATTCCCGAAGATCATCAAGCAGATTTGATCAAAGACATAATTGCCTAAGCTTGCAAGGAATGTATTGATGAAGAACTGGCCTAGTAAGATGACCAAAACAATCAAATAGACGATGAAGAGGAAACCGAAATTGATATTCAATCGGTAGATGTTTCCATCGCCATTGTATCTGCCGGGAACGCCTTGAGCTACTTCCGGAGTAGCAAGGAAACGAAGCAGATAAACCACCGCGCCGATGATAAATCCACCGGTATAGGCGATCAAGAGCATCGCCATCGCGATAAGAATATGGATTCGGCGGATCATTCTAGAGTCGATGCCAGCTTGATAATAGGTATCGACGCTTCTTTTCTTAGTGAGATAAGAATTGATAAACATCGGGAAGACGAAACAGAAGCCAAGACCAATGACAAGCGAAACAATCGCATAGGTCATATAGACACCCTGTTCGTTGGAATTCATGAGATAGCCTTCATAGGTCGTCGAAAGGCCAAGTCCAGCATAACTAAGACTGGCGGCAAACAAAATGGAAGCGACTAAAAGCAAAGGCCACCACTTACGGAATGTGTAAGTTGCATAATGTCGTAGCATATCAGTTGCCTCCTTTCTGCTGTTGATTGGCAAGGAGCATCTCAAGCATCACGATTTCATCTGGATCAAGCGGGACAGATTCTAAGAACATGGTTTGGAATTTGGCTTTGATTTGTTCCTCTAGTTCATGCCCGCCGATCAAAACCATATGGGTGACGGAACCGATTTTACGGAAAGAAATCACTGCAAAACCCGCTTGTTTTAAATCTTCTTCCTTCACGTCGCTTTGGAAAGCAGCCTGGAGTTTGATGAACTCATGACCCATGTCGTCATTCTTCTCTTCTTTAGCAAGTCTTCCGCTAGAGATAATGACAAAGCGGTCCACAAGGCGTTGAAGCGCGAAGATATTATGGGAGGAAATGACGATGACTTTCCCTTTTTCTCTTGCGGCAATGATTTCACCTTTGATGGCATCAATGACGATGGGGTCTAATCCATCAAAAGCTTCATCGAGCAACAAATAATCGGCTTTCACCGACAAGGCCAAGGCGACAAACATTTGTCTTCTCATACCTTTGGAGAATGAGGTGACAGCCTTGCCTCTTGGAAGCTTGAAAGTGTTGATTAAGCGGTCAAACTCAGCCGTGTCGATATTGAATAGACCCTTATAGAAATCAAGGGTTCCAGCGATGTTTGCGCCTCTAGGAGCAAACGGATCATCCGAGAGGAAAAAGACGTTTTTCTTCGCCGCGATCGAATCGCAAGGATTGCCATCGATCATCGCAGTGCCGCTATCTTGCTTATAAACGCCGGCAATGATTCGAAGCAAAGTCGATTTGCCCGCACCATTTTGACCAACTAGGCCCGTAATTCCGGATTCAAAATTAACGGTTAGGTCATCAATCGCGCGGAGACGGTCGAATGATTTTACGAGATTGCAAATCTCAATCATGGATGCACCTCCTGAGTCATTTCATTTAAAGATGCGATGATATCTTCTTTGGAATACCCCTCTTGCAAAAGCGAGGATAAAACCGCATGCAATTGCCTGCTATCTTTCGTACACGCTTGGGCGACGAAATATCCTTTCTTCGGAAGAGAGGAAACAAGGCCTTCTTCTACTAAGATGGAATAGGCGCGCACCACGGTGTTGGGATTGATTTTCTCCATCATCGCCACCTCGCGGACAGAAGGCAAAGCTTGGCCTTCCTTCAAGACACCGCGGCTGATCAGCTTACGGAAGTAATCCGCCACCGTTTCGTAGATTGGTTTTTCCCCAGTGAATATCATGCTGTATTAACTGTATCACTTACATAGGAAATGCTGGTAGAGGAAGTTATCTGTTTTTATACACTGTATAGTTTTCTAGTCGAATAGAAAACCCTGCATTGGTGGCGGTTCTGCAGGGTTTTATAAAATTAAGCGGGTTTTTGCAGAGATTTAATAAACCGCAACACCTTCTAGTTTGATTTCTGATTCAGATTCTTCTTCGAGCAAGCGCGCGAACTGTTTCGCTCTGGCTTCGCCGATCTTTGGCTTGTACATGGAAACAATTTCGCTGATAGAGAAATCGCTTGTGAACCATGTAGATAAATTGTTCTTCGCGCGGTTAGACAATAATGGATAAAGGATGTTGGAAAAAACGAAATCAGATTTGAATTCATTGCCGAATTCATCAAGAACAAGCAATGGGCAATCAAAAAGTAACTGCATGTTCCGTTCGAATTTCGCCTTATCGTTGATGGCTTTGTCTTTCATGTTTTCGATAAGTTTCGCCGTTGAAGCAAAGCCGACCGGCGAATTCTTGACCGCGAATTCTTTCGCCATCATCGCAAGAATGAAGGTTTTTCCCATCTTGTGTTTGCCTGTTACATATAGCCAACGGGAGGATTTGCCCGAAAGAATCTTTTTCAATTGAATCATGAGAGCCCCTCTGGAATCGGAAACATCGATGGAGCGCATATCCTGATCTAACCATTCTTCCGGAAAATGACGAATAAAGAACATGGAGCGAGTGCGATCATGTTTTAGTTTTTTCTCACATGGTTCATAGAACCGCTGCAATTGGCCTTCCACGAACCCTAGTTTAAGGCGATAACATGGATAATCTTTGGGGCAAGCGTCTAAACCAGGGCATCTTTTGCAGGTTTTCATGTCTTCCTGCAAATCTAAAAGAGCGCCCAAATGGATTTTAACTTCATTGGTGCTCAACT
>ONWJ01000107.1 GCA_900321535.1 uncultured Erysipelotrichaceae bacterium | reverse complement strand
CCCAGTTATAAATCAAAGACTTTGGAGAGATGATGAGGGTAGGGCCGTTCTCTTCTAAAAGCGATAAGAAAGAAATGAGCTCCAAGGATTTTCCTAAACCCATATCATCGGCCAAAATACCGGCTAAGCCATGATGGGCGAGAGAATACATCCATCGGACTCCATCTAGCTGATAAGGACGGAGGGCGGAAAGCAAATGTTGCTGCAATGGCAGAGTTAATGAGGGGTACTCGTTGAGCTCGTGGAACAATTCGATCAATTGTTTGGACAATGCGACCTGGGATTTGCCATCGTGATTCAAGTGTAATGCTTGATAAAGAGGCAACTTCTTGGTGGTTAAGCCTTCTTCAGGACCAAAGCGCTTGGCTAAGGTTGCAAGTTCCTCGTTATCGAGCGAATAGTAATCATCACCAATGCGAATATACTTCTTCTTTTTCGCATAGGCCTTCAGCACATCATTAATTTGCTTCTCGGTTAAGGTATCGCTTTGGAAAGAAAGCTCGAACCAATCGATTCCCGATTCGGCATTGATGCGAATCGGCATGGATTTGTTGACCTTTTTGGAAGCGAGGTTATCGGATAGATACAAAGAGCAAAGCCTAGATAACTGCGTGAAATCCCCTTCGATGATCGGGCCGATTTCCTCAGCATCATGGTAGATTCCCTCTTCTTCTAAGCCGAGTCGATCGAGTTCTCTTCTAAAAGCTTCATAAGAATTTGCAGAGCCTTCATCGATAAAGGTATCGCGACTTACTTCCACTCCACGCAGCGAGAAGACGGTATACATGGTAAGCGTCAGATCATCGTTATAAGTCACATAATATTTGATCGCGGTACGATAGACTTTCGTTTTCTCTTCGAATCCTTTATCAACGACAGTGTCGCTAGAAACCTTGGGGAGAAGTGTTCCGCCGATTTCCTCGGCGAATAGGTCGTAGTTAAAGTCAGGATGAGTTTGGTAGAACTGATAAAGGATTTTTGCCTTCTTGGAAGTGAAGGAAAGCAGCTGAATCACATGATTGCTGGAGGAGAAATAAGCGGACAATTGATCGCTTTGAATAACCAAATCGTTTGGATCGATATCGATAGAAGGCGAGATGGCTCCGCTTTCATCAATAAACATCTTGATGGTCGAAATCTCTTTCTCGACGCGATAGGGAACTCCGTGGAAGGTAATTGTTCTTCCCCGATAATAATGAAGGAGAGTGACTAAGGAAGAATAATCCTTTCGAATCCATAGCGCCCTAGAAGAGCGGTTATAGCCGCGGTCAGAAGAAGAACTTAAAGCCGGCAAATAAGACAAAATCGCGCGGTCTTCTGCCGAGAAGTTATTCAAAGAAACAACGATGGGGTCATTTTTGGCGTTTGACACCGTGAAAGTGGAACGTCCAATCGCGAGGTCTTCCAACTCTAGAATACGAATGGCTTTTTGCTTGTTGGAGGCTTTGATGAAAAATTGAACGGAGAACATCTCATAGAAGGCGTCTTGATAGTTCAGTTCGAGTTCGATGGATGCGGTTACATCCGATTGATCAATCTGCGGTACCACATCGGTGACTTTCTCTAGTTCACTGATGAGGCTCTCTAATTGGTTTTTCTGCTCGAGATACGCCGTGATCTGCGGGGGTGTAAATTGAGAAAACTTTGCAAAAAGGGCATAAAAATGTCCGTATCTCTGTTTTAATATCTCTTCGCTTGAGGCGTTTTCCGATTCATAAAGGTAAAGAGACAAAGCGCTTTGGAAGCCGCCCAAAGAACTGCGTGATAATTTGTTGGCAGGGGTAAACGCGTCTTCGATATCGCGCACGATAGAAACGATGATCGAAACAAAACGAGTATCGGTGATGGCTTCATAACGGATGCTGAGCGATTCTTCGTCGATGGAAAAATAGATCTTAGCGGCACCGCGCTTCAACTCGCGGTAATAGATATCCGCCTCATCGTCGTTCTCTAACGCCTTCTTCAAGAGGCGAAGTTGTCTATCGCTGAGTCCTTTTAGTAGCATAACCCCACCTCATGGAACGGATAGATTCCGTTGCTCTTTAGAAGTCCTAAAGACTCGACGACTTCGATATAACGTCTCCTCATCGTTGGAGAGTGTTTGCTTAAATCCAATAAGGTCTGCCCTCGAAGATAATTGACGATGAGAGGATATTTCGCGAAACGTTTGATCAAGGACAAAATCTCATCAAACGATTTCTCATCGTTATAGGCGGAGACGCAGCGTTTGATTTCCTTTTCGATTTTGCGGGGCAAAGCTTTGTTGATGAAATCTTCGCCCTTCTCTTCGATGATGTCATAGACATAGCGAAGACAACCCATTGGGATGATCGCGACCTCATTCGACATAACGTGCTTCGACGAAATCACGTTGAGGGTCGCTAGATACTCTGGGTTGAAACTACAGACATCAATAAATTCATCGATAACAGCCTGCTGCTCATCTTCTTCTAGTTTGAAATAAGCTTCCAAAACATCGGCGAAGGGGATCGCGCCGGTTTGGAAAGAAATCAAAAGGTTCTGGAAAGCGCCTTCGCTGCCGTTGTTGCGATTAAGAATATCTAGGATTCTTTTAGCGGAAGGGTTTCGACCAAGCCTTGTGCGTTTTAAAAGAATCTCTAATGCATCGTAAGCTTCGGCTTCATCGCAGGCATCGATGAACATCGCTTCATCAGATTCGTAAGGGAAATAGAAGTCCGCGGCGAAAAGCTTCAGGGCTTCATGGTTCAAAAAGGCAAAGATATTGACCGGGTTCAGGGCCGAAATGAAATCTCCGTTGATGCGCTCGTGAACGATGTTATGCACGTTTACGAGCAAGTCATTCGCGATCTCTCTAGTGGTCGTGGAATAAAGTGCCTTGGCGAAAAAAATCGAGAAGATGGAATTGGAGAGAATTCGCGCGTTGATGGTG
>ONWJ01000102.1 GCA_900321535.1 uncultured Erysipelotrichaceae bacterium | reverse complement strand
TCGAGGCCTTACCAGCGGTTTACCGCGCGCCGGGCCTCCCAAGCACCGTCCTGGTTATGAATTCCCAGGGGTTCGCGGACGGGCCTGAGATATTGCTATCACCGACTCGTTCGCAGCCTTTCTTTCGGGTTTCACCCAGCGCTTTGGCTTTCGCCGTATCTTTCACAAGATACTTACCTGATCTGATCCGGAGGGTTTATTCAACCTCGGTTCAGGGGAGCAGACATTTTCAGGTTTACCATAGCCATTCTGCGAGGCTCAGGGTTTTTCTCCCCTTCGAATGTCACCATCCGACCTAACTTTCTTTTCCTAGTTCCACTAGGCGACGGTTCAGGATCCGTCGGAGACATCATCTTGCGATGCAGCCTCTCTTCTCTTTCTTTCGCATGTCTTTTGAACAGCGATCTTCCAGAGATTCAATGTTTTGAGATCTTATCTCGCGGATTGAATGTTCCGCATCTTGAAGTTGCCTTCAAGATTTAGGCGTTTGGCATGCTTTTAATCATGCATTGCCGCCATCCTTGGTTCTTCCGGTTTACCGGCAGAGGCAGGATTCCTCTCGGGTGTTGCCCTTCGCTTAGCTATCCTTCTATTTCAAGAAGTTTTACCCAAGCAGATACCTTATTTTCTGGTGCACCAGGCGGGTCTTGGTATCTTCCCGCGGGGGATTCCGATGGAGCTCGGTTGTCCCAGCTTGCGGATATTCCCATCTCAGGGCTTTCCGCAGCCCGCTTTTTCCCGGACTTACCGGCCGCCAGCGAACTCAGGCGGTGGCTTTCTCTAGCTGAACCAGAGAGCCCTTCTCAAAGGCCTCCTCCCTTCATCCTCTCAGAATCAGGTTTCATCCTTTGTTCTTCCTTACTCAGGTTTACCTGAAGGCGAAGCGTTCCTTGGAAATAAGTTGCAAGAACTAAGTTTCCTTTTCTTCTCACGAAGTAGCAGACCTTTTTGGATTGAATCCATGGGGCATCTTACATTCCCTACAAGATCAGGCATTGCGGCCTTTCTTGACCCCCAAGTTTCGCTTTCCGATTAGGACCGCGTTCCCTTGGGAACACATAACTATACGCCTCTTGAAACTCATTGCAAGCACTTTTTTTAAAAATTTATTAACTTTTTACAAAAAGCTAGATTTCATCGAATGTTTTTTTGCAAAAAAATTTTAAAAATATTTTTATTTACACTTCTTTCTATAATTTATACGTACGCGCGCGTAGATAAAAAGGCCACAGATTTACCTGTGACCTAGTTAAGTTTGAAATATTCCTTATTTCTTGATCGGCTTGATCACTTCAAGTCCGCCGAGATATTTTCTCAGCGCTTCTGGAATAACCACTGAGCCATCTTCTTGCTGATATTGTTCAACAAGAGCAGGGAATACACGAGAAGTCGCTAAGCCGGAGCCGTTGAGTGTATGGCAGAAATGAATCTTGCCGTCTTCTCCGCGATAACGGATCATGCCTCTGCGTGCTTGGTAGTCTCTGGCGTTAGAAACGGAAGAAACCTCTTTATAGATGCCCATAGAAGGAATCCAGACTTCGATATCATAGGTTCTCGCCATCGAATGAGAACAATCGCCAGCGGCTAATTTATCAAGATGATAGGTTAAGCCAAGTCCTTCAAGGAGTCTTTGCGCCTTTTTCACCATTTCATCGAACGCAGCATCGCTGCCTTCTTCGGTGGTGTATTGGACCATCTCGACTTTATCGAATTGATAGCCACGGATCATGCCGCGTTCTTCGGTGCGATAAGATCCAGCTTCCTTACGGTAGCAAGGAGTATAGGCGAAGTATTTCCTTGGGAGGTCTTTGACATCGAGGATTTCATCGCGGTGAAGGTTCACCAAAGCGGTTTCTGCGGTTGGCAAGATGAATTTGCGGGGTTCCACTCCTTCAAGCCAGAAGACATCTTCCTCGAATTTCGGGAATTGTCCGGCGGTATAGCCAGATTGGTAATTGAGGATATGTGGAGGAAGAATCATCTCATAGCCATCATTGAGATGGGTTTCGATGAAGTAATTGAGCAAGGCCCATTCGATGCGAGCGCCGAGATTGGTGTAAATCCAGGTGCCAGTGCCAGAGATTTTACCTGCGCGCTTGTAATCAATAAGACCTAAGGATTCGCAGAGGGTGACATGATCTTTCGGGGTGAATCCGAATTTACGTTCTTCTCCGAATTGATAGATCGGGGTGTTGTTTTCTTTGCCACCGCCGAGCAAGTCATCATCTGGGAGATTAGGAAGAACTTCCACCAAGGCCTTAAGATCCGCTTCGACCTTTTTAAGCTCTTCTTCTTTTTCTTTATTAAGCGCGGCTAAAGACTTCACTTTTGCGAAAATCGCTTGCACGTCCCCGCCGTTTTTCTTAACTTGGGGTACGGATTTGGAGAGATTGTTTTGTTCGGCTTTATTGGCTTCGACTTCTTTTAAGAGCTCTAAACGGCGAGCGGAGAGGTCGATGATTGGCTTCGGATCAAAGTCCCAAAGCTTCTTAGCCAATGCTTCCTTGACGTACTCTGGACGTTCAAGAATCAATTTGATATCAATCATTTTGTTTTTCCTCCTGGGAGTTCATTAATGATTCATAAATCTGTTTTAGGTGTTCGGCGCCGACTTCGATGCGGCGGTCCATCGCGATTTGATACCCGCCCATTATAGTCATCTCGGCATTGCCTTGATATAAATCTTCGAGATATTTCGCGATTTCTTCTTCATTAGGGAAGACTTTCGCGGTCACATCTTTCTGAATCCAATTGGAGAAGGAACGATCACCATAGGCAACGACCTGCAGTTTGGCGGCAAAGGCATCTAGCACACCGAGAGATTCGTGGGCTGGATCGCTGATGGAAAGTCGAGCAATCGAGCGATACAAAGCACTGCGGTAGATGTCATCTTGCGCCGCTTGGACGAAATGGCAGTTCGGCGTGGATTTTCGGTTTAATCTTCCGATCGTATCCCAAAGCGAGGAGATTCCGCCATTCCCAGCACCGAAGAAATAGAATTCGATGTTAGGGCAAAGCGATGCGATCTTGCGGAACCTGCCGATGGTCGCGGAATCGTTATATCTCCCCGTGCAGACCACAACAGCTTGGTTAGGACGAACGCGGAAGTAACGAGGGAAGATCTTTTCTTCTCCTGGATAGGCGTGGAATCTAGAGAGATCCACAGCCGGGGAGAACACTTGGATTTCGCTAGTGATCCCATGAGCTTTCGCGAACTCTTTGAAGAATTCGTTAGGCACAAGAACGAGATCTGCTTCTTGGCAAATCGCCACTCCTTTTTTAGAAATAATGGGGTTTTGCGGGTTTTTTCGATTTAAGAAGGACGCAAACGGGTCATTTTCACAATAAAACGCAGAAACAATGCATTTCACGCCTCTTTTCTTCATTGTACGCAATAATTTGATATCGCGTGGAGAAATGAAGTGGGCAATATCTGGGCCGATTTTTTTGTTAGCGACCCAGGTGATCCCAGCGAGTTCGCATTCGCCTTTGAGGGTCTTCCTGACACGGACGCCCTCAAAGGTATCGCGATTTTGTTTTGGTTGATAGTGAATCAGGACCTTCATGGTCTAGTTATTCCTCGACTTCATCAAGGGTATCTGGCGTAGTTGGGTTTTCATCGACGAGAGTTTCATCGACGCCACCTTCTTCTTCCGCCTCTTCTTCGGCGAGTTCTTCTTCGTCAGCGTGTGGAACGATAGCCATCGCGGCGACGGTAGATTTCTCGTCGAGATTGATGATCTTAACGCCTTGTGTGTTGCGTCCTGCGATCTTGACTTCGGCAAGAGGTGTGCGGATAACAACGCCTTGCTTGGTCATGACGATGAGGTCTTCATCGCCTTCGACGCCAGCAACAGCGATCAATTTGCCATTTTTGGCGGTCATATTGAGGGTTGTGACACCTTTGGAGCCACGGTGGGTGAGACGGTAGCCATCATAGTGACGGGTGGTTCCATCTTCTAAGGTGATGTCCGTATCTGCGGCATAAGAGATTTTGCCATAGCCTTTGGTGGTCAAGACAAGGAGCATATGTCCTTCGAAAGAGCCAGTAGCACCGACGATTTCGCAGCCTTCTTCGAGGTTCATACCAGTGACGCCAGCTGCGGTTCTGCCCATCGCGCGAACTTCTGTTTCAAGGAAGGAGCAGAGTTTGCCATTGCTAGAAGCAAGGGAGACGATGGATTTGCCATCCGTCCGTTTGACATCGAAGAGGTCATCGCCTTCGCGGAGACCAACTGCAATTTTACCGTTGGAATGGATGGATTCGAATTCTTTAAGAGAGGTTCTCTTCACAACGCCTAAGCGAGAGACGAAGAAGAGGTAGTTATCTTCTGGGTAATCGTCGCAAGGAACGATGGATACGACTTTTTCTTCTTTGTCGAGATTGAGCAGGTTCTGGGCTGGGATGCCTTTTCCGACACGTCCGGAATCAGGAATCTGATAGCCAC
>ONWJ01000079.1 GCA_900321535.1 uncultured Erysipelotrichaceae bacterium | reverse complement strand
AGCGGAAAGAGAGTTCGTCGGCTATGTAGTTCTCAAAGAAGACGCCCATATTCACGTTGATGGCATTTTGGAAATCGGCCATATTGATCCCACTTTGATAGGCGAGGAACCCGGTATCGATGCAATAGATGCGGTAATTGCTCCCCTCGTCTTCCCGTAGAGGCAAGGTCACGCGTTCTTTCGTTTTCTTGCAGAGATGGATAACGCCGGCGAGTTCCAATAATTGGATTGGGGTGATGTAATCTCTTACTTTCTTGTTTGGATCGAATAACGATGGCCGGAAATCGGCTTGAGGACGATTAATCTCAAGATAGAGATTGCTGAAAAGCTTTCTGGTCTTCAACGCCGTTTCCGTTGGAATGCCATATAGATCGATGTCATTCAAATAGTCTTGATATACCGTCATCAGGTTTTTTCTGGCTTCGATATGCGACTTGCTATCTAGATAAATGGCGATGCTCTCTGGCAACGAGCCGACGAGAAGATAGTTCTGAAGATATTCCATCGCTAAGTTATGAGCCGAATCATCTAATGGCTCTTTCTTTAAATAGGCATCGACGATGCGGCGATGAAGAACGGGGTTGGCGTTCATCAAGAACTCTTCGAAGTTCATCGGCATCAACGTTAGTTCCTCAAGCGCCCCAACGGGATAAAAGAACTTCTCCTTCTTTTTGCTGGCCCTGCGTATTTTTACGCGGACCAAAGAGCCAGAAGCGATGACGCGAACATCGGGGTGATTCTCTTTAAAATCCTTCAATGAAGTAATCGCCGGCAACGCTTCTTGAATCTCATCAAAGATAAGCAGCGTTTCATTATCAACCACCCGCCCTACTCGAAGAGAGATGTGCTCCATGATTTTTTCGGCGTTGCTCGTCGGTGTCTTATAAACGCCTTCGCCGTTGACGAAATCACGAATGTCATCGTCGAACTTGAAATTGATGTAAATATGCTTTTTAGAATAAAACCTCTTCGCGAAAAGGTCTCGGATCAAATAAGTCTTCCCGACCTGCCTCGCACCATAAATCATTAGTGGTTTTCTTCTTGGCTTTTTATCCCATTCTATGAGGTGATTTAACGCTAATCGTTCCATGGCAAACCTCCAGTCCGTGCAATTTTTATCCGAAAATATTATCCAGTCCGTGCAATTTTTATGCAAGATTTATATCCAGTCCGTGCAATTTTTCTCCTTTTTTTTATATCCAATCCGTGCAAATAAACTAGTTAACATGTTACTTAAAGGACAAAGTCCTTTACTATGAAATATATAAGGTTTCTCCTTGGATGGTATAATTAGAAGGGTAAGATACCATGCTTTTTTGAATGAGAAATTAGCGCAAAATTTGGTTTTTCGGTTAGTCTCGTAATGTGTTTTGCTTGAACTATTTTTGTTACCAAAACAATACATTTTTCGTCACGCAAATTCCGCATGATCGGCAACGCGATTAAACTGGCATGCCAACACGTTTCTTGTATTCAAGAAGCATCGTTCGTGGTAAAGTATGTCGCCTTGAAAAAAGGCGGACAGTTCGAAATCCATCCTGTCCTTAAACAAAACTAGGAACTTATCGGATCTTTTCAGCCGCTTAGTTTCTAGCGGCTATTTTTATTGAAAGGAAAGATCCTATGGAAAAAGCCCTAGTACTATTATCGGGTGGTTTGGACTCCGCGGTCACGCTTGCTCTAGCGATATCCCGCCACGGCAAGGAGAACGTCGAAGCCTTATCCATCTTCTATGGTCAACGTCACGAGAAAGAACTCGAATTCGCTAAGAAGCTCGCCATCCATTATGGTGTCCCGCGCAGAGAACTTGACCTAGCACCACTTTTTTATGATAAAGGGTGCTCTTTGCTCTCTTCTAGCGATCGCGAGATCCCCAAAGACGAATACGCGAACCTCCACAAAAAATCGAAAGCCCCAATTTCAACCTATGTGCCATTTAGAAACGGTTTATTCCTTTCGGTTGCTTGCACCATCGCATTACAGCAACACTGCGACATCATCTATTATGGCATCCACGCCGATGAAGGCTCCGATTCCGCTTATCCAGATACTTCCGTCGCTTTCCACGAAGGCATCTCCAAAGCCATTGAAGAAGGAAGCGGGCATCTCGTTCGTTTAGAAGCGCCTTTTGTTGCTTGCAATAAAGCGGAGGTTGTCCGCCAAGGCATCGCTCTTAACGTTCCTTTTGAATTGACGTGGAGCTGCTATGAAGATGGCGATGAACCTTGTCTTCATTGCCCGACTTGCTTGGATCGACTCAAAGCGTTCGAAGCAAACGGAATCAAAGATCCGTTATTAGGAGGTAAGTGATCATGGAAGAACTTTCTAGAAAGCGCCGCTCGCTCAGCGTCCCAACCTTCTTTCTCATCATCGTATCCTTTTATATGGTAGGGTCGGTGATGCAAAACATCTTGGCCACCAAAACATTTGGAACACCTGAATTATCCATTACCACCGGAGGCACCATCATCTCTTGGCTTGTCTTCTTGTGCATGGATGTCATCACCGAGATTTGGGGTAGAAAAAGAGCAATCCAGTGTTTCTGGATTTCCGCCATATTAAACCTATTCATCTCTGGAATTGCTTGGATTTGCATTGCCATCCCTGGCAATAACGATTTCATCAATTCCTCTTATGAAGTGATTTTAGGAACAGGGTGGAGAATCGTCATCGCTTCCATCACCGCGTTCTTGCTTGGCAATTACGCGAATACGATGATTATGTATTTGATGCGCGTAAATTCGAAAAACCCCAACAAAACCTTCGGATTTATGCTTCGCGCGGTGCTATCCACGTTGATTGGACAATTCTTGGATAATGCGATTTTCTATTTGATCGCATTTGCTCCAATTGGCATTCCCGCAACCATTGAGCAATCCTGGACCACCATCTTGCAGCTTGTTGGATTCACCACTGCAATCGAAACCGTTGTTGAAGCACTTGTCTCTCCATTAACATCCTTATTCATCAATTACTTAAAGAGACTTAAAATGGAGCAAGGTGTTATCACCGATATTGAGACGGGAAAGGAATAATGCATATGAAACGCGAAGAAGAAGGCCTCGTTCATTTAGGCAAAAAGACCAACTACCCCACCACCTACGACCCAAGCGTGTTGGAGTCCTTTGAGAACAAGCATCAGGGAAACGATTATTTCATCAAATTCAATTGCCCTGAGTTCACTTCCCTTTGCCCTATCACCGGGCAACCGGATTTCGCGACCATCACGATTTCCTATATTCCTGATAAGCGTTGCGTCGAAAGCAAATCGTTGAAGCTCTATTTGTTCTCTTTCAGAAATCATGGAGATTTCCATGAAGATGTCGTCAACATCATCATGAAAGACCTCATCGCTTTGCTTGACCCACGTTATATTGAAGTTTGGGGTAAGTTCTTGCCTCGAGGTGGTATCTCCATCGATCCTTATTGCAATTATGGCAAGCCAGGCACTCAATACGAGGAAATGGCAAATCACCGTCTCCTCAACCACGACCTTTATCCAGAAAAAGTCGACAACCGATAAAGCAAAACGTAGCGGGGTCCCGCTACGTTTTTGTTAGGCTACAAAGAGCGTTAGATTCGCTTTCTTAAGAAGATAGAAACAGAAAGCAGGATGCAAAGGACTAATAAGCCTGTATCTGCCACGACCGCTACCCAAAGAGGGAATCCTGGGATCACAAGCGAGCAGACGATAATCGCAAGCTTGATGACTAAGGATAAGACGATGTTGAAGATGCTTTGGCGTCTTACCAGTTTTGCAATGCGGTGCGCTGTCGCTAATGAAAGCGGGTTATCATTCATGATCACAACATCGGCGTGTTCCATGGCGAGATCACTGCCGATCCCACCCATCGCAATGCCTAGATCGCTTGCGGCAATCGCTGATGCGTCATTGATGCCATCTCCCATAAAAGCAACTTGTCCTGCATTCGCCAAACAAGCGTTTTCAATTGCTTCTTTCTTTCTTGCAACGCTGCAACGGCCTTCCACCCCATCTAAGGCTAGCTGCCTGCCAAGGGCTTCTGCATTTTTGGTTAAGTCACCTGAAAGCAAATGGATTTGAATCGCGTGCTCATGCAGATATTGAACCAACATAGAGGCATTCTCCTTGGTTTCATCGCCTAAGACAATAGCCCCTAAATAGGTATTATTTTTTGCAATAAACACTGCAGTTCCCGCCTCAATGGAATCTTTGACATCAACATGATGACTTTCAAGAAGTCGTTCATTCCCACAGAGATAAACATCTTCATCCACATAAGCGATGACACCTTGTCCAGCGATTTCTTCGTACCTCGAGGAAATGAGTTTATTCTGGCAAGGAACATCCTGGATAGCTCTTGCAATCGGATGGGTAGAATGCGCTTCACACATCTTCGCGATAGAGAGCAACGCATCCTTATCCTCTCCTAAGACATTAAGGACTTTGAATTCGCCTTTGGTGAGTGTGCCAGTCTTATCCGTGTAGACAATACCCATTTGATAGAGGCGGTCGAATACTTCAGCACCTTTGATGAGGATGCCTCTTCTGCCCGCTAATCCCATGCCGGCCCAATAAGATAATGGAACACTTGCAATGATGGAGCACGGACAGGCAATGACGAGAATGCATAAGCCATGGAAAATCCATTTCGACCAGTTTTCAGGAACATTCGCGCCAATAATTAGAGGCGGAAGCGTGGCCAGAAGGATCGCTAAGACGAAGACGACTGGAGTATAGATAGAGGCGAAGCGATGAATGAAGCGCGTGACTTTCGATTTGCTGCGCTCCCCTTCTTCGATGAGGGCAAGGATCTTCGCGACCGTGTTATTTTCATAATCGCTGGTGGCTTCGATTTCTATATAACCTTCTTTTAATATGGTTCCTGCCGCTACTTCGCTTTTTGCGCTAACGCGGAAAGGAACGCTTTCTCCTGTTAAGCTAGAGGCATCGATTCGGCCCTCGCCTTGGAGGACGACGCCATCGCTAGGCAGGATCTCACCAACATTGACGCATAAGATATCGCCTTTCGCAATTTGAGTCGGATCGATATCCATAACGACGTCATTTTCTTTCCGATGAGCGATCTTGCTTCGAAGCTCGCTAGCCTCAGAAACCGCTTCACGGGTCTTGTCTTTTGCATAATCTTCGAACATTTCTCCGATTTGATAGAACAAGAGAATCAGCACTGCTTCAAAGCATTCGTTTTGCCCAAAGGCGAGCAACGAGAACGCCCCAATAGAGGCAAGCACCATCAGAAGGTTTTCCGAGAGGAACTCCTTCTCTTTGACAATGGATTTGATCATCCCATAGACCATGTCATAGCCAAGGATCACCCATGCCGAGGCAAACAAAACGATATTCCAAATGTAGCCTGTTTGCCCAAAGCGTTCCTGGTTAACAAGGAAATACGCTAACAGCGATAACGTCAAAGCAATCGCGATGCGAATGATTTTGATGATTCGTTCTTTAGTTTCTTCCATCGTTCCACTCCTCGTTCACGTGGTCGAATGTGATTTCAAGGAGCTGTTCGACGTGTTCGTCATCGAGCTGGTAAAACACATTGTGGCCGTTGCGGGTGGCCGAAACCAAATGATTCTTCTTTAGAATCGATAATTGATGAGAAACAAGCGACTGCGAAGCACCGGTTTCTTCCGCGATTTGATTGACCGACTTCTGCTCCCCTAGAATGCAATAAAGGATTTTTAAGCGAGTGAAGTCGCTAGCGATATTCAAGATAGATTCCATTCTATCTAAGGTGTTGTCATCAGGAATGATAGCCATAAGAATTCCTCCGGACATATTATATGAACGGTTATTCATATTAATCAAGCATTATTTATGAATGGCCATTCATATTTTAGTTGCTTATTTCTTTTGGATGGATACACTATGGCGCGGAGGATACTTCTATGAAAGCATTCGAACAACTCAAGACCTATTTAAATAAATTAAGAAAGCTGAATTATCTCATCGCCATCGTCGCTTATGATTTGGACACCACCACTCCACCCAAGGCAATTGAAGAGGAATCGGACCTTCTTTTGGATTACATCAACGAATATGCTTCTATATCTAGAGATTCCAATTTCATCGCCGTTGCCAAACAAACGATGGAAGAAGAGAAAGAGAATCCGAAAATCCAAAAACTTTGCAGAACCCTCTTAGATGAATCTGAATTCCTAGCGAAAATCGATCCGAAGCAATATGAAGAATGGGAAGCGGCATACCAAGCTTCCAACCACGCTTGGAGAAAAGCCAAGGAACAAAAAGACTTCTCTTTGTACCTTCCTTATTGGAAGAAAGCCATTGAGGCACGTAGGCAATGGGCATCCTTAAGGAAAGACGAATCGATGAACACTCTTTACGACGCTTGTCTCGATGCTTATGAAAAAGGAACACGTGAAGGTGATATCGATGCAATCTTCTCTAGACTCAAAGAATTTTTGCTTGCGAATCTTCCTATCGTTCAGCTCAAGCAAGGAAAGGAACCCGTTATTCTTCCTCATGGCAAGCATGATCAAGAAGACCTCAGCTATGATGTCTTGGATTTAATCGGCTATGACTTAGAACAAGGTGCGCTTCGAGAATCGGAGCATCCTTTCTCCAACAATCTATCAAGACACGACTGCCGCATCACCACCCATTACCATGAAGATGATTGGAGAAGCAATTTGTTCTCCGTCATTCATGAAGGCGGTCATGCGATCGAATTTCAGAATTGGAGCGATGACATGTTCAACCATTATGTCGATGGATTGGCCACCGCTGCAGTCTGCGAAACACATTCTCGTTTGTTTGAAAATCTTCTTGGCCGCAGCAAAGCCTTCGTCCATGCTTTGCTCCCATTATGCAAGGAACATCTAAAAGGCGAATTCAAATCCATGAGTGAGGAAGAGTTCTATCAGGCCATCAATTATGTCGAACCTTCCTTGATCAGAACCGAGTCGGATGAATTCACTTATTCGATTCACATCATCATCCGTTATGAAATCGAACGTGATCTCATCAACGGCAAGATTGAATGTGAAGATGTTCCGGCGATTTGGAACGCCAAATACAAAGAGTATCTTGGGGTTGAGCCTTCCAATGATTCGGAAGGCGTGATGCAAGATGTTCATTGGAGCGATGGTTCGATTGGATATTTCCCATCTTATGCGCTTGGCAATCTTTATGGAGCCCAAATCCTTCATAAGATGAAACAGGATATTGATGTCGATCAGTTCGTTCGGGAAGGGAAGTTTGACCAAATCATTCTTTGGCTCAAAGAAAAAGACTTCGCCTATGATTGGATGGACCCAAACATCTATCTGAAAAAAGTCACAGGCGAAGAACTCAAAGTGGATTACTTCCTGGATTATCTAAGAGAAAAATACCTGAAATAAAATAAAACCCAAGGGCTCAAATCCTTGGGTTTTGCATTGTTTTTCAGTTTTTAGTCGATGTTATAGCCCGCTAAAACCTTGGGCAACGGGGCAATGGTCTTTTTGATGACGCCTTCTTGGAAAGGATCTTTCATATGGGCTTTGCTCACCAGGGTGCGGAACGGATATTTGCCACCCATTTTGCAAAGATTGAGGTATCTCTTCCAAGCAAGCGCGTGGTTCTTTCGATCAAGGTTGAAGAACTCAAACGCCATAACTTGAGCGAGCGTGTAATCGATGTAATAGAATGGGCTTTCGAAGATATGGGCTTGGGTGAGCCAGCGATGGCCTTCCGCCATATACTTGCAGCCTTTGTAGCATGCTCTCTTATGTGGGAGGTACTTCTCTTCTAACGCAATCCACTCGGCATCGCGTTCTTCTGGAGTCGCTTCTGGATGCTCATAGACCCATTCTTGGAATTCATCGACCGAGACACCATAAGGAAGGAAAGAGATGGAATCGGAGAGATGGACGAAGCGATAACGTTCCGGGTTATCGAAGAAACGGTCCATATATGGATGAGCGAAGAATTCCATCGACATGGAATGGATTTCGCAGGATTCACTCGTGGGCTGGCGATATTCTGGGATCTTAATGGCTCTAGACATATAAGCCTGGAAGGAATGACCAAACTCATGGGTTAAGACATCAACATCACCAGAGGTGCCGTTGAAGTTAGAGAAGATGAATGGAATGCCGTATTTTGGGAAATAGGTCATATATCCACCGCTTTGTTTACCGGCTCTTGCCTCTAAATCAAGGACATGATGGTCGGCCATGAAGCGGAAGAAATAAGACGTTTCCGGTGACATTTGGTCATACATGCCTTTGGCGGTCTCAATCTTTTCGGCAGTCGTGCCTTTCGGAGTGGGGTTGCCATCTTTAAACGCGAGGGCAAGATCATAGATTTCCGGATTACGAATACCAGTTCTCTTGAATTGCTGCTTCAACAGTTTCCCTGCAAGAGGGGTGACATACTGAGCAATCGCATCGCGATACCCTTTCACATCCTCTTTGGTGTAGTCGAATCTTGACATGCGGAGATAGCCAAGTGGGACGTAGTTCTCAAATCCAAGTTTCTTGGCCATGCGGTCTCTGACTTTGACGAGTTTATCGTAAATATCCTCTAATTCAGCGACCTTGCTATCCATGTAGGAATAATAGGCTTTGGAAGCTTCTTCGCGGGTTTTGCGATCAGGGTCTTCCATGAATTTGCCCATCTGAGGGAGATTGTATTTCTCGCCGCGGAACTCCACTTCGCAAGAAGCAATCAACGCGCCATATTGCATCGTGAGTTTGTTCTCTTCGATGGATTCTTCAATGACGCGTTCATCAAAGCTCTTCAAAGAATTCTCGTGCATCTTGAAAAGCAAGGAGCCAAGTTTCTCTTCAAGATATGGACGGAACTTGCTTTCCAATAAGGCTTTAGAGAAAGCAAGTTCTTCGTTTTGAAGAAGTGGGTATTTTTCGTTCACCACATCCATCGCTTTGACGTATTTAGGATTATTGGATTCCAACGAGAACTTAACCGAGATCAACGTGACGGCATTGTCGAAATCGTCCGAGGCTTTCATTTTCTTTTTGATGACGGCAAGAGCCTCTTCTTGGGTGGCCGCGTTCTTTAAAGCCTCAGTGAAGGCTTTGCTCTTTTCGATCTCCCTTTCAAAAGAAGGAATACGGAAGGGCCATTGCTCAAACACAGGGATGTTTTTGCTCATATTTCGTTCTCCTTTATCTATAAGATAAGCGTCTAATTACAGACTAACTGCTAGTATATGGGAAGAAAAAGAGAACTCCAACGATTATTTGAATCATTTCGTTAGGCATACCTAGCAAAAAGGACTACAATACGCCTTGCCGAAATTAGAGGCACGACCATGAACGAAGAAGAAACCATTAGATTAATCGAAGCAACGCTGGACAAAGTGCGTCCGTTTTTGCAACGCGACGGTGGCGACATTGAATTCATCGGTTTTAGAGATGGCATCGTTTATGTTTCCATGGTCGGCGCTTGCGAAGGTTGCTCTCTTGCTGGAGCAGATATCTCTGCCGGGGTTGAAATCATCCTCATGGAAGAGGTTCCTGGCGTTATGGCGGTTCAGCTCGATGATGTTCCTGCCGATCTCATGACGGCCTATCTAGAAAGAAAAGCGCAGCAAAACCAATAAGAAGGTTAATAGATAACGAAAAAAGAACCACGAGGGTTCTTTTTT
>ONWJ01000030.1 GCA_900321535.1 uncultured Erysipelotrichaceae bacterium | reverse complement strand
GTTTCTTCGCCTCGACTAGTGCCCGCGTAAACTAGCGGCAATTCCCCAGAGGAAAGAGTGATCTCAAGACTGTTAAATGGGATTGGGTCGGCGTTTGCAAAATAGCCGTCCTCTTTCTTGATCTGAAGCGTTTTCCCTTTATCGAATGTGGCCACGTTTTTGCAGGCAAAACGAATGCCGCTGAAGGTCACAATTTGCTCGGCTTCTTTGGGATAAGCCCCTGGCAAGAAGCCCCACGAATCAATAGAGAAGTCTTTCATCTCAAGCGATCCGATTTCGCTGTCATTATACGAAATGCTTTCATCGACAGGCGGTAACGAGAGGTCTTCTACCTCTGGGATATCTCCTTCAAAAGGAGTTGTACGCAAACCTTTTTCATCCCAAATGAAATTGACGAGGTTTCTATCATCGATGAACGGGTTCCTAGCAAAGCCTTGAGAATGAAGATAGTTATTTCTTCTAATCTCTTGAGCGGTGACGGGATACTTGTTATTCCATTCATATAGATATTTCAAAGTTCCCATCGTGCATAAGGTTTTACTATCGGTTGGGTCATTAGAAAGGGTCATTCGGCTGCCATTACCGTATCTTGCCGCGACATAGAAAATGATGCGTGCAGCTTCGCCTCTAGAAGCTTCATAAAGAGGGAATGGATCGCCGTTTTTCGTGTCGATAGAGCAACGGGCAGGGTCAAATTCATTGCTATTCACCCCATAGAATTTGTTTCCGCGCGCGCTGTTGCAGCTAGAAGCGGTTGGGCGAAGCATTTGAGGGTCAGAACCTGGCCCGCTTTTCCCCGCGCCCCTGGAATCAGGCCAAACGTGCTCTTTGTTCCAGCTGGTGGTCGCGCATTCATCCGAATGATAGAACGGGATAATACCGGCTTTTCCATTTAAGGCTTGATCCGATTTTGCGAGGACCGCATTGTTGTCGGAATATTGAATCGTTTTGTTCCCGCTTTTATTGATTAAGGATTGGATGCTTTTTCGAAAGGTCTCTCCATATTCTGAACGTTGCAGCGATTTCCAATAGGTGATGTTTGTCGCAGACCCATCATTAATAGAACTTTCCGTTTCAACGCTTGGTTCCTGCGTTATCTCGGAAGAAAGCTCCTTCTCAGAAGATAAATCCTTTTCAGAGGAAAGCTCCTCCTCGGAAGAAAGGCTTTCCACCCAGCTCGATAAAGAAGAGGCTACCGAAGAATAGTCCTCGCTAGATTGAGGGGCTCCTCCGCCACCACAAGAAGTGAGCAGCAAACATAGGAGAAGGGTTGAGAATGGGAGACGACTTTTCATGGGCAGAAAACCTCAAAGCCCCTCATTATCCTTGCTTTTCTTCAAGAATGAAATGGGAATTGCATTTTCCATCAATTTCTTTAGACTTTTCTCGGGAGGAATATCTCTTATGGATGAAAACGAAAACAAAAACAATCTAACGCAGGAAGAAATCGATCAGATTATGGCGGAACGCAAAAAATTCGTTCAGACCTATATCTTTAAGCCTGGCTTTGTCGGGGCGATTATCTCTTTGATTCTTTGGATTGTCGGGGCCAGCTTCCAATCCGCTTTTGCAGCAGGAGAAGGAAGCGCGGAATGGGTGAACGTCATTCACAACGTTTCGAAAACAATCTCGGGTATCTCCTGTGCTTTGTTCTGGGTCTTGTTCATGCCTGCCCTTATCGTCGGCATCGTCTTCATGTCGGTGAACTCCAAAAAGCTCAAATAAGGCATCAAAGGAACTTGCAAAGAAAGTCGCTTCGGCGGCTTTTTTCTTCTGCCTTGTGCCCTCTTGAATCTTTCTTTGTTTCTTCGTCTTCCTAGAGTACACTTTCTTTATACAAAAGGACCGCATATGAAATATCGCTTCCTTCTCGCCCTATCTTCGCTTTTGCTGGCGTCGTGCACCAACAACACGCCTCCTGTTTCTTCATCTTCCAGCAAGCAAGATGAGTCCGTTTCATCTGCTTCTTCACAAGAAGAATCCGTTTCATCTGCTTCTTCAAAAGAAGAATCCGTCGAAGTTTCTTCTAAAAAAGAAGAAAGTGAGTCCTCTAAGTCTCAAGAAGTTTCCATTAGCCAATCCGAAGAAATACAAAGCGAATCCTCGGAGCAATTTTTGCCTGAACCTAGCGAAGAGATCCTTTCCTTGGATTCCATCGATGAGCCTCAAATCAAGAGCGATGACAGCGAAGATGACACCACCCACGTCTTAACGTTAGATGAGAATAACTGCCGCGTCACCGGCTCTTATTCTGCAAGCGAAAGAACCATCGAAGTCCGCAAGGACGATGGATCGATGTTCACCCTTGGCTATGTTCAATGCATGGGTTCCACACAGGCTGCATTTAACCTAGCCCAAATGTCAAAAAATAGCGGAAAGCTCTACTCCCTCAGCGCACTTCCGCTTCGTGCGATCTCCGTGACTTTTTCTAGTCCTAAACCGATTAAATTAGAGGCATTAACAGCTGCAAACGCAGACACGGGTGCCCTAATTTCTGATGAGACCGTTTCCGGTCAGACTTATCTCGTTCCTGAAGGCAACCCCTATTTTAGAATCTCCGCAGGCGCCAATGCTGCATATATCAAAACCATCACATTGACCTATGGAGGAAGCGGAGAACTTCCTGTTTATGATTCTTCTTCGAGTCAAACGCAATCTCACACTACTTCCATTTCAGATGGACCGTCTCCAGAAGAAGCGCTGGATCCCGCGACGTATTATCAGTCCATCTCAGAAAATGCAAGCGGAGCAACCTTAAAGACCAGCCTTCATAATCTCATCAAAGGCCACACCAACAAAGGGTATAACTTTGCTTATACGGCATACCCCTATACCGATGCCGATAAAGATGGTTACATCATCGATACTTATTCCGCTTGCCGCTTCAAAGCCAATTACGATTATCAAGGCGGCCCTTGCGGGGTCAATAATTACTCCAAAGAAGGCGATTGCTTCAATCGCGAGCACACAATTCCTCAATCCGTCTTCAACGAAGGCCAGCCGATGAAATCTGACCTCCACCATCTCTTGCCGACCGATGGATATGTTAATAACCAAAGAAGCAACTATCCGCACGCGGAAGTTGGAACCACCACTTATGTGTCCACCAACGGCACCAAAGTCGGAGATAGTACCACAACCGGCTATTCTGGCAAGGCATGCGAACCAATCGATGAATACAAAGGCGACTTCGCACGTATCTATTTCTATATGGTAACGCGTTATGAAGATGTGCTTTCAAAGTGGGGTTCATATGCCTGCTTTGAAAAGAACACCTATCCTTCTTTATCAAGCTGGGCCATCAGCCTCTATTTGAAATGGAACGAACAGGACCCGGTCTCGGAAAAGGAAATTCACCGCAACGACGCGGTCTCTGGCTATCAGAAAAACCGTAATCCGTTTGTCGACCACCCAGAATATGCAGCCAGGATTTGGGGCAAATAATTCCTAAAAACCCTGCAAAACCTACTTAAAATAGATTTTGAAAGTATTGGATCCTTTCTTGGGGATCCAATATTTTTTATCTAGCCTTGGCCCGCAAGAACCAGTTCCTACGCCTGCCATCGCAATATCAAGACTAACGTAGATATCCTGTTTGTTCTTTAAATCGTAATTGTGTTTGGCGGACTCGATGGTCTTCCAATCAAAGGGCAAGATAGAGAATGAGAAAGGACTAGAAGCGCTGATGGAGGCATTTGAAACGGAAACGTAACTTGAATAGAAATGCGACCCGCATTCTTGAGGCTTCAAGTTATAGTCCAGTTCCTTGCCAATAGAAGATTCAAATTCTCCCATTTGATTATGGATGTGCTTATCACAATAACTCTCATCTGGGCCATATCCAAAGAAGGTGTATTTTTTCGCTTTCCCTTTTAACTGGAAGCACACGCCCATTCTTGGTAATAGCAAGTCATCATCTTTCACTTCATACGAAAGAGAGATTTCAAGGCAATTGCCTTTTGCGGCGTACCCGATTTCAAATTCCACCAACGGGTTACCATTGATGAGTTTTCCTTGGAAACGAGATTCATCTAATGGGCAGACTTCTAAATGAGCCTCGTTAATGCGAGGGAATCCTTCATTGAATTCGTGGTTATCGTTATCGAGCCGGGCTCGCATGAAGTTCAACTGAAGTCCATTGACCAAAACATCTTTGCCATCTACATAAAGATGGGAGAGTCCGGCATTATTTGGATCAACTTCAAAGCATACCTTCTTCTCGCTCATCGGAGGGATGAAGTCTTTCGTTTTATCGATGCGCGGATCTTCGCTCATCTTGCCATGATAAATCGCGCTCAATTCTAGGGTGTTGGATTTTAGTTTTCTAAACGGCGTGACGAGTCCATCCACACAGAAATTGCCATCATTAGGAAGGTTGTTGGAGTCGCCGCCATAACAGAGCTTGCCATTTTCCATCACCGCATGGTCGCACCACTCCCAAACAAATCCGCCAGCAAAGCGATCGCTAGAATTGATGAGTTTCCAGTAATCGAGAAGATCGCCGTTGGAATTTCCCATCGCGTGAGAGTATTCGCACAAGATAATCGGGCGGGTCTCTCTAGGATTATCGAAGTGTTTCTTCTTCAGCTCCTCTGGACTTGGATACATACGTGAAGCAAAAGAGAAACGAGGGTCATAATAATCGTCTTCCACGGTTGAATTGTAGACGCCTTCATAATGCAAAGGGCGGTCTGAAACTTCATGCAGATATGAGAATCCCTTCTCAAACGCCTTGCCATAAGATGATTCGTTGCCAAGAGAGAAAATCACGACGCAGGTGCGATTCTTATCGCGTTGGAAAAGGGCGACTTCTCGTTGATAGATAGGCTCTTCGTTTTTAAGATCATCCGCGAACTTTCTCCAATGGGCCATATTGGACCAGCCTTTTTCATCCAAGGATGCTCCGTGGGTTTCTAAGTCGGCTTCATCTAACACATAGATACCCATGCGATCGCAAAGGTCATAGAACTCAGGGATATCTGGATAATGAGATGTGCGGATGGCGTTGATGCCAAGCTTCTTCATCAATGCGAGATCTTGATACGTATCTTCTAAGGTGACCGTCGCTCCGGTGATTGGATTGGATTCATGACGGTTAACCCCGCGAAGCTTTACTGGCTCATTATTGATGCGGAACACACCACCCTCAGTCGAGACTTGTCGAATTCCAATTCGCTCGATGATATATTCGTCGCCTGAGTAAAGATAAAGGTTGTATAGGAAGGGGTCGCTTTCATTCCATAAAAGAGGGTTTTCAATTTCAATAATCTGTGATTTCCCTGCAGAAACGGCATAATCTTTGTTGTAAAACCGTAATTTGATATCTACTTCTGAGCTATTGTCAAATCGAATGATCCCTTTCCCGTTTTCAATTCGCGTAGTGATACGGTAATCAGTGATATGTTCTTTTTTACGATGCAATAAGTACACGTCACGGAAGATGCCACTCATTCTGAACTTGTCTTGATCCTCATAATAAGAGGAAGCAGACCATTTGAGCACCAGCACGTCGATGACGTTTTCACCCTCTACCACATAAGGAGTGATATCGAATTCCGACTTTGCGTGAGCGATGTTGGAATAGCCAACCTTTTGACCATTAACAAACACGTAGAAAGCATTGTCCACGCCTTCAAAGACCAAAAAGTAGCAGTCTTCTTTTGCTAAATTGATCGTCCTTCGGTAATGGAACAAAGGGTTATCAATGTCGATATAAGGTGGATTGAATGGGAACGGATAAAGCAGGTTCAGATATTGATGGTGATCATAGCCATGGCATTGAACGCAAGATGGGACGGGGATTTCCTCCTTCATCGGCGTTTCGAATCCCTGGAAGTCTTGATACTTCGCATAAGCTTTGAATTTCCATGTTCCATTCAAAGAAATCACCTTGCTGCTCGATTCTTTTAAGATTACGCCATGAGATAGTTTGGGCTTATCAAGAAGGCCAAACGGAATGTAATGGCAACGGAAAGGCAGGGTGTTAATACGGTCATTGCGCAGGAATTCGTCGTTGAAGATATCTTTCATATAATCTCTTTCTAGCATTATTTTCAGGCATTGTTGATTTCTCGTCCATTCTTGTTATCATGCGGCCTCTAACTGCGTAGATTTTTCTATAGAAAAACGCCTCAGGGTTTCGATTCATTGAGGCGTTTTAACAGTTAATTTTCTTGAAAACTCTTCAGTTCTCTTGTTTTTTGATCTGTCTGCGGATACGGATGCCTTTCACCAAAGCAACCACAGACACGATGATTGGGGTGGCAACCACGACCATGGTAGCGATGTTGACGCTGGCGGCGAAGGCGACAGGAAGGACACCGAAGCCAACATTCGCTGGGCCATCAAGGTTGAAGCCAAGCGCGGTGAAATAGTAATCCGCGACAACCACGGAAACGATTAAACCAGTGATGCCAATGCGACGGAGGAACTTGGCGCGGGCTTCTTCGTTGAGTTCGTTATAGAAGAATTCCCAAACGATGAAGAAGACTGCGTTGATGAAATAGACAAGCAAGAGGCCAATGCTATAGGCAACGTAGCCATGGAGGAAATCAATGATGAATAAGCCAATGAAGAATCCTGCAAAGCAGAACAATGCAACAAGCATCCACAAAGTGATAGCCAAGCAATAGCCAAAGCGCGCTTTCTTAACGATTGGTCCACGGCTAGGAACAACGTAATTGGCGTTGAGTTTGCCCCCAAACACAAGAGCAAGCACGCCGATTGCCACAAAGAGCAAGGAATAAAGCACGGAATCAAGTGGGAACCATGGGGATGGGGAGCCTTCCACGATGGAAGAATATTTGCCCATGATAAGACCAACGATGACATAGAGGATATTGGCGCCGGCGAAGGCAAGAATCGCGATAGCGTCTTTCTTAAGCGATCTCGCGCGTCTTTCTGGATCAACGTTGCGGAAGAAAGCATGGGCCATCAATAAGGTCCACAAAGTCATGAAGAAGGAGAGGAAAATCGGAACCGAACGAAGGAGGTCTTTAACCGCAACATCGGCGGAAGCAGAGACGATGGAACCGACCATATCGGCAAAGCAATACAGCATGTTCATGAAGCAGAATGCTGCGGCAACGAACAGAACCATCATGATGATGGCGACAATCACAGACTGGCGGCGTTGCCCTTTATCGAAATTAGTGAAGAGGAAGTTCTCTTTGGAAAATAAGTCTTTCATTACCATTTCACCCATTTGACGAAGTCGCCAGATGTCCTTTCGTTGAGATAGAGATGTTCAAGATCAAATGCGCCAGCATCGTTCTTCAAAGTAACCAAAGAAGCACCGATGAGATCGAAGTTTTCATTGATACCGACAGAAGCGAGGCCTTCTTTCATCGCTGGGTCTGGATCATTGACATCGATGTGGGCGAAATAAAGTTCGGTGCCAGTTTTCACACCTAAGCCGAGCGTGACGCCTTTATATTCGACGGTCCAGTCAACGTTATGCGCGTGACCTTGGAAAGCGGCTTTGAGGTTGTGCTTAGAAGCGGTGTCGAGGAAATCGGAAGCATAAGCTTCTAAACCATTATCGCAAAACTTCTCAAGTTTGAAGAATTTGTTCTTATAGGTTGCGCCTCTAACATGGATGTCATCCCAAGCAATGCCGTTATCTTGCTGCGGGATGTGATAATAGGCGATGGCTGGGACGGCTTCGCCAGCACGAGCGTGTTCTTTCACCCACCAATCGGTTTGGTCTTTGCGGATATAGTCATATTCGCGGAATGGAGAAACTGCGGTTTCGGAGAAAGAAGCACCCGAGTCAAGGTTGGCGATTTGCCATTTGACTGCGCCGGCTTTCGTTCCATCAACAGTCAAATCGATAACAAAGTTGCTGCGGCCATAGAGGTTATCTTCTTCATCAGAATAGATGCAGTGAGCAGCATTTTTGAAGGTCTGGGAAAGCCAGTTTGGATTGTAGATGCCGTGATGATCATGGTTGCCCCAGATAATCGCATACATGAATCCTTCTTTTTCAGCTTGTTCTTCGAAGAACTTCATGAAAGATTCGACATGGAAAGCGTTCGCGAGCATGAATTGATCGCCGGTGAGTTCAATGAGATCGATCTTTCCGCCTGGAGCGTGTTTCTTGGCTTCCTGGATAACCTTTTCAAGATAAACCTTGGAAGCGGCGTTGGACGTGTTGTAATTCCAATGGATGTCCGTCAATTGGAGGATGTTAAAATCATCGTGGTAGCGCATCGTATGAACATAATCTTCAAGATGATCTGCATACGTTTTGCTTTGCCCGCATGAGACAAGGCTAAGCATGGCCACGGATAATAACACAAGTCTTGTTTTGTTTTGCATATTTACCTGCCTTTATTCGTAAAGAATTAAACCACTTTTTGGCCAAAGGAAAAAGGCATTAGATGCTCAAAAAGCAGCTAAGAGATAACGGGGTAATAAAAGCCGTTTGAATTTATAGACGTTTTAAGGCTTCAAAATCTTCTGGTGCGATCTCAAAATTGAGCTGCGCGTTTTGAATCATGTATTCTTTGTGGGTGGTTTTTGGCAAGGTGATATCGACATCCATCAAAGCAAATTTGATGCAGAGCTGTGGAACGGTGACGTTGTACTTCTTCGCCATGTCGATGACCGCAGGGTTGTTCAACAATCTTCCAGTTCCAAGCGGAGAATAAGACTCCACCAAAATCCCATTTTCCTTGCAGAACTCTTTTAATTTCTCGTTTCTGCAGCCAATGAACCAAGGAATTTGGTTGATGACTGGTTTGATTTTGCAATGATCTAAAATGTTTTGGATATCGTCGATCGCGAAGTTCGAAACCCCGATGGATTTGATTTCCCCTCTTTCCACCGCTTCTTCCATCGCACGATAGACTTCCACGTTTTCTTTGTAGTAGCCTTTGACGCCTTTCGCGTATAACGGCCATGGAGCCGGGCAATGGATGATGACCAAATCAATGTAATCGAGTTGAAGTTTCTTCAAGGATTGTTGAATGACTTCTTTCGCCCCTTCATAGGTTTTGATTTCGGCCGGGACTTTGGTCGTGATGAAAAGGTTGCGACGATCGACACCGCTTTGACGGATGCCTTCGCCCACTCCTTCTTCGTTGCGATACGCGGCCGCGGTATCGATATGGATGTAACCGACGTCGATTGCATCTTTAACGACTCTGGATGCGATGTCATTCGGCGTCTGCCATGTTCCTAAACCGATGACCGGTATTTTGTTCCCGTTTGAGAACGCGATGGTTTTCTTAAGCATTTTGTATTCCCCTTTTGCTTCCTTCGCCATTATAACAATGCCATTTCTTGTTGGCATTTAATCAGCTCACCCAAGCGATAACTACTTATTTTTCTTCCTCTTTGTTATGCATGACGAGTTGTTCTAACAATCGATAAGTCTCCACCCCATCATTTCTAGATAAGAAGTTGAATTTGAAGATCGTGGATGTGAACGAGATAATCAAAAATGATTTGGTTCTAGGCTGAGAGGACGGCGATTGGAAATCGATATCCGCCAAACGGAAGATGCGATATAAGAAGCTTTGGTCGATAGAGACCCCGTACACATCTTCCAGTTTCAAGAACATTTGGCTCTTCCTTGCTCTGCCTTTTGTTACGATGAGTCTTTGGTTCGTGACAATATAGAATCGCCCCATGACGATGAAGCGCATAATGATCAAGAAAACTCCAGCAACAAACAAAACGATGCTGATCGTTAGCGTGGTGTGCCCAGCTGGAAGATAGTCTTTGACGTATGCCCAAACGCTGGTGGTAAGCAAAGCGATGATCAAGGCAAAGCAAACCAAAGCCGGAACCAAAAAGAAAAGGTTCGCGGCAATTCCCGGCGCGGCGGTATGGAGGATTTTCTCCTTTGGTCGCAGCACGATATTGAAATCAGGCGCCGCTTTTTTACTCTTCTTCTTCGTCACAAGTATTCTCCTTATTCTTAACGTATTGATTTCTTAATTTCCGGTTTTTCCTGCAAAACCCACTTTAATTTGCTTGAAATGTCTTGTTTTCTAAATCGATAACGATTTGTTTTCCATATGCTTTGTCATAGAACATATTCATCGTATCGACGCGCTCGCCATTGCTATTGAGGTAATAACAGGTTTCTTTCTTACCCACCAAATCTACATCCGTGAACATGCCGATATGGCTCTTCGCGGTAGAGATATCCGTGCCGTCAGCAAAGGTATATCCTTGTTTGCTCACCATGAAAGATGGGAACTTGAAGTCGGTTAAATAACCATTATAGGAACCGGTTTTATAGTTCGGGTTGTATTGGAGTTTGGTCTCCGGGGTGATTAGTCCGGGTTCGAAGATCATGATTTGATGCTGGTGACCGCATAAGGCCATGTCGACATCCATTTGGTTCAGCAATCTCGTCATTTCCTTTTTCACATATTCATGGTTATGACGAGAGTTCACGAACGGGATAGGAATATGGCTGATGACAAGATGATATTTATAGTCGTTGAAGTCGCCTTTATCGATTTCGGTTTGTAGGAAATCTAGCTGTTCTTTACGGTATCCATCATACTGGGCGGTTTCATAATATTCCCACCAATCATCGTCATGATCTTCGCCAAGATCTAGCACAAGGCCATAGACATCTTTGAAGTAGAAGTTGTAATAGAATTTCTCGCCTTTAGCGCCGGCATATCGATGAAGATCTTGAGCGTATCTTCCTTTTAAATCGTGGTTGCCACGGGCATAAACGACTGGGATTTCACCTTTGGTGATACTGTAGGCAACTTGGTTATTGAAGTTCGCATCTTCAAATGTTTCAACGTCAGAGATGATGTCTCCCGCTAAAACTAAGAAGTCATAGTTTTCCGCATGGCTTGCCGTTGCAGCAGCAAGCTTATCGTTCATGTGAATATCGCTGAACGATAGATATTGGATGCCATCGCTGGTATCGACGGGTTTGAAATTCACCTTCTCAGAAATATCGCGGCCAAGGAATCCGCCGAAAGGACCGGCATAGATCGTCTTTTTGGTGTGGACGGTATATTGCTTGGCGTTATCAAGGACGGTCATTGGGACCTCAACCTTATGGACTCTAGTGAAGGTTCTGGCGTTCCCATCATAGGTGTCATAATAGTCCACCCCATTGATTTCAACCCAGCCAACCGATTCCGCGTTGGTGGAGAAGACGATTTGATATTTGTCTTCCACCGCATAAACAACAGGTTTATAGGTAATCCAGTTGATGCTGAAATTGGTAAGCACCCCTACTGCAACTAGGCTTGCAATACCAAGGATGCCAAATTTGAAGATCCGGCTATCTTTTAACGGGGTCTTTGGATAAACAAAGAGCAAGAGATAGATCGCGGCAAGAACTGCAACTACCCCAACACCCGTGAAGAACTTCGGCCATACAAAGCGCATGTAATCCACCGCGCCAAGAACGATGATGACGATGATCGCAGCCAAGAAAACAACCGAGATGGCCAAGAACATGATGTGCAGCCAATTCTTCTTGCTGAAGATCTTTTTCAAAATCAAATCGCAAAGCAAGATGACAAAGAGCAAGACGCAGATGGCAACCGGAAGATAATAGAGGAAGGTATTACTTCCACCTTTAAAGCCAAGCGTGCTGCTGATGCCGCTCCAGCAAGGGCGCATCGCAAAGAACATCAGGAAGTTGAAAAAAGCGAGAACCGTCCCGATGATTCGAATGATGAGAAAGACTTTGTTTTTCATTTTGAGCCTCCCGCTATAAACGTGCGGTCATATACCAATTAATGTGTTATTTCAGTTCAATGCAAAGCATCGTCAAATCGTCGAATTGAGGTTCGTCTCCAACGAAGGCGTTGACGCTATCTCGCATATTTTCAAGAATCTCTTTCGGTGTCTTGTCTTTGTTTTCATTCAGCGTTTTCACAACGCGAATCACGGAATACATCTGACGGGCTTTGTTCTTCGCCTCAGAAAGTCCATCGGTGAAGATAAAGAGCTTGTCGCCTTTTTCTAGTTTTGTCTGTTGGTTGTTATAACGGAGCCCTGCCATGCCGCCGATGACGACGCCATGCATTTCTGGGGAAGGCGCAAACCGTCCAGTCTTCTTGCGGTAGATAATCGGGTCTTCGTGTCCGGCGTTAGCAGAAATGAGTTCTCCAGTTGAAAGCTGGAGGATACCAAGCCATGCGGTAACGAACATTCCGGCCTCGTTATGACGGCAGATGCTATCGTTCGTATATTGCAAAATCTCTGCAGGACTGCCTCCCATTTGAGCGCGGTTAGCCAAAACGATGGTGCTGACCATCATAAATAATGCAGCCGGAACACCTTTGCCCGAAACGTCAGCGATGATCAAAGCGAGATGGTCATCATCGATGAAGAAGAAGTTATAGAAGTCTCCACCGATTCCTTTCGCGGGGTTCATTGAAGCATAGATATCAAAGTCGGTTCGGCCAGCAAGCACGCTGTCGACACTAGGCAAGACGGCTCTTTGGATGCCGGAAGCAATCGAAAGCTCCGCCCCGATTCTTTCTCTTTCAGCAGTAACGGAAGTAAGTTCTTCCATGTGCTTCAAGGTATCAGCCTCCATCAAATCGATGGACTTCGCCAAATTGGAGATGACTTCATACCTACTGATCTCTCCTAATGGAGCGGCAATCGAACTTTCTTTTGCAAAACGGGCCGCTTCTAATGATACCCTCTTAACGGGTTTAATAATGGATTTATTGACGAATAGAGCCGCCAAAACAGAAATCACGACGGCCATGATGACGATCGAGAAAACAATGGCCAACAAATATGGCAACATCGCTCGGTTCATTTCGCTGATCGGGCGTTGCATGCACAAAAGCCCGGCCACAGTTCTGCTAGAAGAAAGAACAGGAACCAACGTGGTGATATGAGGATGTTGGCCGTCCGTCGTATTCGTGCGGAAAATCGTTTCGTAATTGGAACGTCTTTCGTAGATCGAACGGTATTTTTCCCGATATTCATCGTTGGTGGTATTCCGTTGATAACCTAACGCCCATGGGGTGTATTTGGTGTTATCGACATCGTTATTGACGACGTTGAATACCGAGGTGAAGCGTCCATAATCGCTGGTATCGACGACGATGACGTAAATCAAAGATACGTTCAACTTATAGCAGCTCGTCTGCAATCGATTGACCGTCTTCTGATACTCGTCTTTGGTTAATTCGTTCTCGAAAAGATAATCGCCAAGATGATCGCCGTTGACCTCAGCGGCGGCAGAATCCGCCATATGGTAGGTCGAAGTGGCGTATTCTTTGCGGTAAGCGTTATCCAAAGAAAAGAAGCCAACAAGGCTGATGATAAGACCGAACAACGAAATCAACCCAACCAAAGAGGCGATGGCGTGAAACGACATGTTGGAACGAAGTTTCTTGAATATGTTCATTCGTTGTTGCTTGGAAAAATCCTAAGATTCGAGGAAACTCTTTTCTCGTTTATAGTATTCTACCAAAAACGAACTATATACGTATGACGGAAAACAAATTTTTGTTTTCAAACTCAAAGAGCAGTAACGATTGGGAGGTCAACATCGGTCGTTCCGTAATTAGAATAATCGAATGACCATAAAGCGCCGTCTGAATCATAGGCGATTTTCTTTAGCAGGTTATTCTCAAAATATATCTCGATGTCGTCGTAATTTCTTGACGTATATGGAGAGTCAAATGGATAGGATTTTTTATGGCCGCAGCTATAGCAATGCTTCTCTTCGTTATTGGAAAGATCAGAGAAGGCGAGGTCGATGACGATACCAAGGTCATCGCGATAGAAATGCAAGAATTTGGAATTGAGTTCCTGGTATTCCCATTTTTCCTCCAAGCCATTATAGGTGTAGTAATTGTATTTCGAGGATGGGTTGCCCCACTCTAGCAGCCCGAAATACTCGGTGATGGTTTTCGTGAGGTCATAACTAGCAGGGTAACTTCTTTGAAGGTTTCCATAATCAACATAAAACGTACTCGTGGAGGTGTTTTCGATATCTTTCATCGACTTATTCATCACGCAGGTGAAATTGCTGTCAGTATTTGTCATCAAGCCGTCATTGATGATGCTATTCCAAACGCTTTCCTCGATTTCGTATTCCACAGGGGTCGCTTCACTTGAAAGAGTTGCTTCACTGCTTTGCTCGATGAAACTTTCCTCAGAAGACTCGATTTGCATAGATGCTTCTGATGGCAGAACTTCATCGCTAGAACGTTCTTCCTCCGTAACGAGTTCGGAATCCTCGCTTTCAAGAGAAGGCTCTATTTCCTTTTCTGAACTTGTAGAAGAAGAGGCCATAGAAGACGTTGCAGAACTAACGACGGCGGTCGTTTCTTCCTTCGATGATGTTGCTTCAGGGCTAGAAGATATTGGGGAACTGCTGGGATTTCCAGAATTTCCGCAGGAACAAAGGAAAGCCGTGGACATCGCCAAAACGGCAAGCCTTTTCATCAAAACAACATAACGCATAAAAACTCCTCCGACTCTTATTTTATCTTCAATGTTTTTAAATAAGCCTTGTGTTCATCGCTAACACGGAAAGACTCAATTGCCTTTTGAATTGCTTTGTTGTGAACGAAGACATCAAATCTCCGTTCCTCCAAAGTTCTTACAAACGGTTCATAGTTTTTAGCGAGCCCCGTTGCAAGATACCAGGCAATCATCATCTTCACATAGTAATCATCTAGTTTGACTCCTTCTACTTTGCATAAGTGCTCTTCGCTAAAGTCATCGCCGAGATAATAATTCATCAAGCATTTCACCGCGTATCTCACACGGTAGATTTCTTGGCTTTTTAGCCATGAATAAATGATGACGATGAGTTTATCTTTGTATTTGTTCAAGTGCTTGTTGCAAATCGTATCGCAGACAGACCAATTCGAAACAAACGGAAGGAACTGATCCACATAAGAAATAAAGACATCATATTCCTTGATGTTGCTAAGCATAAAAGCATGCAGAATATTCTCTTCGTGATAAAAGTGTGGGAGTTCTTTTAAGAAGGCTTTCCGTGTTGATGGGTCTAATTCCTTCGCGTATTTCTTAAGCACTGGAAGCCTCACTCCGATAAAGGTCTTAGGATCCACATTAGGGATCAATGGAAGGGTAAAAGAACGATAGCCCTCATCTTTGTGGTCGAACAAGAATTTCTTCACTACTTCCATGGCCCCATTATACAAGGCTATTTGATTGGGAAAAAAGAAAACCGGGGCAGGACGAGTGATTCGTTCGTCCATATTGTCCCGGCTTTTAGGAATGTTCGTTTAGGATTACGCGTTAGGAATCATCGATTGAACGAGTCCAATGTTTGGCATTGCCTTCCCATCATAAGAGAAGAATCCTTGGTTGGACCACGAGCATTTCGATCCTTCGCTAGCCCATCCGACGTTAGCGTTAGGAATCCAAGCTGGTTCCCAGTAGAACGCCCCAAGCAAAGCGCAGGATGCGCATAAAAAACACTATTTTTCATAAACGACTCCAGTAGCTAGCCGCATTTTACTTGAGAAAGAACGCCAGCAAAACCACGTTTATTTTCAAACGTGTGAAAAACCAATATGCATTATGAAATTAGATGGTTTTTGCAAACTTTTTAAGTTTTTGATAAGCAAATAACGTAGAAAATGACTGTGGGGAGAACTAATCCTTTTGAATCTCAGATTCACTTAGAACGCGTTCAAACACCATTCTATCCTCGGCCGGCGGAAGGATCACTCGACCGCAAAACTGGAAGCCTGATTGCTCAAGAAGATGGCGCATGATGGCGTTGCCTTCGTGGGTATCAACCCTCAAAGAACGAAAGCCTTCTTTTTTAGCTTGGAGAACGAAAGCCTGGAATAATGCTTTGCCATATCCTTGCCCCCGATAACGTTTT
>ONWJ01000010.1 GCA_900321535.1 uncultured Erysipelotrichaceae bacterium | reverse complement strand
ATTTATTTAAAACCATCCGGGATTTGTCGTCTTTTTTGGAAATTAAATGCGATTTCGGCGTACGCCTTAGGGAAGCTTATTCCAATCAAGACAAAGAAGGATGCCGCCAGTGTTACGCGAAATTATCGCTTCTAGAAGAACGGCTCACTCAATTCGAACGCAGCTTCTTCTTCCAGTGGCACGAAGAAAGTAACGGCATCGGTTATGAGGTCCAAGACATCCGTATCGGAGGGCTCTTCCACCGCATCAAAACCGTGCGCAGGCTATTGCAGCGTTATCTTGACGGCGAGATCGATCATATTGATGAGCTCGATATGAAGACGCTTGATTTCTATGGGCAAGTCGATACGCATTATCATCCACAGGATTTGGTGGATTGCAGATATTCAATGATGGGGAGCGCGAACATCAATGACTAAGAAACTGAAGAACCATTTCGAGACACCGAGCCATTTGGTGATCTCTTCCGGCAAGCAGAAATTGCATTTCGTTTTTCTTGCTGCCAAGTGCATCCATATCTATACCAAAGAGTGTCCCAAAGATTTGATTGAACTTGATGAAGCCACCGAAACCAAGCTTATCTCCATCACTTGCGGTGAAGTCATGACCTTATCGTTAGGAGACGATATCACCTGCGTGATTGATAAGAATCTTTCCTTCCGCTTCTATCGCGCAGGAGAGCCTTTCTTCTCCCCGCTTATGTTGGATGAGACCCATTCTGGCAAAGAAGGCTACTCCAAAATCCGCATCCCTGTTGATGAAGACGCGAAGATCTATGGGCTTGGAGATAAGATGGCCCAACTCAACAAGAAAGGATATGTCTATCGTTCTTGGAATACGGATGATCCTAACCACCAAGACGAGCAATTCATGTCTTTATATAAATCCATCAATTATCTCTTGCTCCGCGACAAAGGCACTTACTATGGATTGTATTTTCCATCCACATTCCGTTACGAATACGATTTAGGTCGTTATGATAGCAAGCATGCGGATATCTATAGTGAGAAAGGCTTCCTGGATTTCTATTTCTTCTATGGAGCAAGCCCGAAAGAAATCACGTCTAGTTATTCACGCCTCGTGGGATACCCCTACTTCATCCGCTTGAAAATGCTTGGCAATAATCAATCCAGATGGAGTTATGAAAATGAGACCATGGTCCGTGATGTCTTCAAGCAACACAAGAAACATCGCTTGCCGCTAGACTATATCCACATGGATATCCATTACATGGATGGGTACCGCGATTTCACCATCGACCATAGTCGCTTCCCGGATGTCAAATCGCTATCCGAGGAACTAAAGAAAGGCGATGTCGAATTGGTCACCATCAACGATGCTGGATTAAAGCTCGATGACCAATATGAGCTCTGTGCGACTTGCACTGAAAAAGGCTGGCTAGGAAAACACGAAGATGGCTCAATCTATGTTGGGCGCGTCTGGCCTGGAGATTCGGTTTTCCCAAGTTATATCAACCCTGAATGTCGAGCCTTCTTCCACCAAAAAGCCGTTGAATTTATAAAGGAAAACGGCATCTCTGGTATTTGGAATGATATGAATGAACCCTACTCATTTACTGGGGAATTGCCAATGAATTTGGATTTTTCATTCGGTGATAGAAAGCTTCTTCACGAGGAATACCATAACATCTATGGCGAGTCGATGGACCGTTGCTACTATGACGTGTTTGAAGAATTCAACCGCCGCAGTTATTGCTTTACCAGAGCCGCTCAAGCCACCACCCCAAAATACGCTTTCTCGTGGAACGGCGATAACCATTCATTATGGCATCACCTCGTTTTATCCATCCCGCAGATCTTGTCCTGCTCTTTATCGAATTTGATGTTCGATGGCGTTGATATCGGCGGGTTTGGTTCCGACACCACCAAAGAGCTTTTGCTCCGCTGGTGCGAGGCAAATATCTTGATGCCTTTCTTCCGTAACCACTCCTCGTTATATACCCGTAATCAAGAGCCTTATGCCTTCGATCAAGAATGCACCGATATCTACCGTGAGTATCTCAACCTGCGTTATCGCTTCGTACCTTATCTTTATGATTTAGCCCGTAAGATGGCGACCAAAGGCGAAATGATCGTCCGTCCGCTTTTTTACAATTATCCTAACGACGAAAACGTCTTTGAAATCAATGACGAGTATATGGTGGGTGAAGATGTTCTTCTTGCTCCCATTCTTGGACAAGGACAAGTGGCTCGCGCGATTTATTTGCCAAAAGGAATCTGGATTGATTACTTCACCAACGAGCACATTGAAGGCGGCAAATACATCCTTAAAGAAATGAAACTTGGCGAAACTGGCATCTTCATTCGCAACAACACGATCATCCCAGAGTTTACGAACTTATTGCACCTCAATAAAAAGAAGATTCCTGACATCGTCTTCCACCTTTATGGCGAAGAAGGAAATTATGAGCTTTATGAAGATGACGGCGATTCTTTGAATTACCAGAAAGGCGAATACAATTTGTATCGTGTTTCCTTTAAAGACGGCATCTTCTCTTTAACCCTTACAAGAAACCGCTATCACTCTCCTTGGAAACGCGTCATCATCATCCATAATGGCCACGTCTATGAAGAGAAGATGAAATCCAAATTGGAGGTCAACCTGCAATGAAACCTGTGGAAGTTGTTATATTCGGTCTTGGCAATCGCGGTAAAACCTACGGTGAGTATGCCTTAACCCATCCCGAAGAGATGAAAGTCGTTCAAATCGTCGATAGCAACCCCACTGCTTTGGCGTTTGGCAAACAAACATACCATCTTCAAGACGAAGACCTTTTCCTTAGTTTCGACGCTTGGATGAAAGGTAAGAAGAAAGGCACTGCTGTTTTCAATTGCTTCATGGATCACGTCCATTACCAAACCACGATGCCTTTATTTGGCTTAGGTTATGATGTCTTATGCGAGAAGCCTCTTACCGTGAACCCGAAAGAGCTTCTCGACATGATGAATGAAAGCAAGAAATACCATAAGAAATTCGGCGTCTGCCACGTCCTTCGTTACGCTCCTTTCTACCGCAAGGCAAAAGAAGTTTTATCTAGCGGAGAAATCGGCGACCTTGTCAGCCTAGAGATGGCGGAGCATGTCTATAT
>ONWJ01000085.1 GCA_900321535.1 uncultured Erysipelotrichaceae bacterium | reverse complement strand
TCGCGGTTGGGAAAAGAAGAATCTCCGCACCTTTTAAAGCAAGGCAACGGGCGGTTTCTGGGAACCATTGATCCCAGCAAATACCGACGCCGATGACACCGGCTGCAGTATTGAACACCATGAATCCGGTATCACCAGGTGAGAAATAGAACTTCTCTTCATAGCATTCTCCAGTTGGGATATGGGACTTGCGGTAGACACCAAGAATCTTGCCGTCCGCGTCAATCATCGCTAACGAATTGAAGTAGGTATTCACCTTCTTCTCGAAGAAAGAAATCGGAAGAACAAGATGCAGTCTCTTCGCAACTTCTTGGTAATGCTTCAAGGTTTTGGAGTTCTCCACTTCTTCTGCGTAATCAAAGAAATCATAGTTTTCTTTTTGGCAGAAATAATAACGCTGGAAAAGTTCTGGAATTAAGACCAAAGAAGCGCCTTTTTTCGCGGCTTCTTCTAAAAACGAGTCGACTTTTGCAATGTTTTTTGAATAATCATCGCTCATTGACATCTGGATTAACGCATAGGTCTTTTTCATGATTCTTCCTCCGGGATCTGCATGGTGATGCAGTGAATGTTTCCTCCTCCAAGCAAGATTTCACGAGAGTAGATTTGGTGAATCTTCTTCTTCGGGAAGAGCTTGGAAATGATTTCATAGGCCTCTTGGTCTTCCTTCACGCCGAAGGCAGGAAGGATGACGAAGTCTTTGCCTTGATAGAAATTAATGTAGCTGGCCGCTAGGCGACTTGCTTCAGGACGCGCTTTGGCGTTGAAGTGGCCTGCGCTGATAGATTTGGCCTCTTCTTTACTCATGAACAAGAAAGGAGATGGCACTGGAATCTTATAAATCTTGAACGGTCTTCCTTTCGCGTCTGTTTGCTCGCGTAAGGATTGATAGGTTTGCTGGCAGAATTCATATTGAGGGTCGTCTTTATCTTCAGACCACGCCATAACGACAACGCCGGGTTTCACGAATGCGACCATATTATCGATGTGTTCGTTGGTTTCATCTTCATAGATGCCATGAGGAACCCAGACGACTTTCTCTAATCCAAGATACTCTTTCAATGTTTCTTCGATCTCGGCTTTGCTCATGCAAGGATTTCGTCCAGGAGAGAGCAAGCAGGCTTCGGTCACGATAGCCGTACCTTGTCCGTCACAAGCAATCGCACCACCTTCAAAGATAAAGGAAGGATGATTGTATTCTTTTAATTTGAGTTTCTTCGCGATTAAAGAAGATAGTTTGTCATCATCTTTATAGTTGCTATAGAGGCCGTCGTAATCACCGCCATAAGCGTTGAAACGGAAGTCGACGGAGCGGATGGTTTTGCCTTTGCGGACATAAAGTCCACCGGTATCTCTAGCCCATGCATCGTTATAACGAAGCTTCATCGGGATAACATTAGGAATGTTTTCATAATCGCCGATCGTGCGGGCATAAATCCGAGGATGAATGCCGACGTAGACAGGCTCATGCTCCGCGATAGCCATTATGACTTCGCGATAATTCGCGCGAGCAGGGACGCCTTTCTTTCTCCATGTATCCGCTCTAAATGGAATAAGTATGATCGTGCCTTTATGGCTTTCGCCTTCAAACGGCAAGGTAAAAGAGTCATTACGTGGGGTCGTAATGCGATTTATATGATAGGCTTCAATTTTCTTTTGATAGAAAGAGAAGCGTTTCCAGTTGGCTTGATCGATCACTTCAAATCCATAGGGATAAGCCGAGTGAATCGAAACGCCGGTGGAAAGATATTTCTTCACTCTGGCAATCAATTCTTTTGTCCAGATTTCACCCGGGCAAATCAAAGGAATGCCTGGCGGATAAATCATGACAATCTCTTTGGAGATCATCCCATCACATTCATCAAGCGGAACAATCTTGCCAGCTGCATGCATGGCTGCACGAGGACGGGTAAGCGCGAACGGGAAGGTCGCAGAGAACTTATGATCCTCATAAACGATGGATGGGTCATAGTAGTCTTTTGATAAAGCTTCTAACGCTTCGCAGAGGCGATCGATATGTTCTTTTTTCGTCCCGATCGCAAGGATGCAAAGCACTGCATACGTCTCTGCTAATTCAAGTTGAATCCTGAATCGACGGAAGATTTCGCGATAAATCTGGAAGCCGTTGATCTTAAGATGATCGACGCAGATAACGAGCTTCGTGGCGTCGAAATCATGGCAACCATATTTTAAGAAATGCTCTTTTGCAGAGACATAAAAGCCAGGAATTGCAGAGATTTTTGATTTTGCGTATTCCGCAAGCTCATAAACACGCTGCTGCGCTTCCGCCCCTTTCGTGGCCATGAATTGACGCGCGCCATCAAGGGAGGCAATAAATAATCCAGAAGGAGAAGTCGTATTGAACATGTTGAGATTGCGCTGAACATCCTCTTTAGAAAAACGGTTTCCTTTCATCAATAAGACGGAGGACTGCGTCAAGCTGCCTGCTGTCTTATGAATGGAAACCGCGGAGAGGTCCGCCCCTGCATCCATTGCCGTCATCGGCGATTGCGGAGCGTGGAAATAGAAATGTGCGCCGTGAGCTTCATCGACGAGCACCGCCATATGATGCTCGTGGGCAAAGTCGACAAGTTCCTTCAACTCACAAACGGCACCGAAATAAGTCGGGTTGATGACGAAGACCGCTTTGGCAGAAGGATGCTTGAGGATGGCTTTTTTGTAGTCTTCCAAGCTTGGTTGATTGGCGATCTCCAAATCGGAGTCAATCTGGGGCATGACGTAAACCGGCACACCGCCAGAAATAACCAAAGCGTTGATGACAGACTTATGGACATTACGAGGCAAGATAATGGTTTCGTTTGCTTTGACGGCAGTGAAAATCATGGCGATGATGCCTGCCGTTGTTCCGTTGATCAAAAAGAAGCATTCGTCCGCGTTTGCCGCTTCCGCAAAATAGGCTGCTGATTCCGCGACCACGCCGATTGGGTGGGCTAGATTATCCATGCCGATTGGAGCATTGACATCGAGACGATAAATATCACGGCCAAGCAAATCCAAAGCTGGGTTTTCAATGTTCCCCATATGGTGTCCAGGAACATCAAAAGGAACGACATCGGATTCGGTATAATTCTTGAGGGCGTCTAGATACGGCGTTCTGCTTTGATCAAACTTTCCCATTGCGAGCAACAATATACACTCTTTATTTTATAAAGGTATGATTAATTTTCGAAGCAGCCTTGAAAGAAGTCTGCCATGGCGTCATTGACGACCTTCGATTCCTCTAAATATGGCCTCATGACATTGTGGACATGAACGATTCCAGGCTCATCCGACATGATATCTTTGAAGGTAAAAGGCAGGTTTGCTTGCTTGAGATCTTCAACCAAAGCAAGAGATTCATCACGGAGGAAATCGTTCTTGCAGGAAGAAATGAAAAGCGGGTATCGAAGCGCGGAGAAATGGGCTCTTGGGCAAACAAGAGAGATGTATTCAGCGTCAAGACAGCGAGGGCCAACCATATAACGTTTGCCGGTCTTGGACAGCGAATCGCCCATACCAATTTCAACAAAACGATATACTGGCGAGTTGACCGCGACACCTTTAACGACGGCTTTGCCTAAATCAGCATCAATCTTTTGAGCAATCGAAGGATCGCGCATCATCTCGGCTAGAATCAAGGCGAAATGTCCGCCGGCGGAATCGCCAGTAAGCACCATCTTTGCGGGATTAAGCCCATATTCTTCTGCGTGCTCAAAAAGATGCTTTAATTCCGTGGCCAAGTCTCTAACTTGATCGTGTGGGTCGAGCGTTCCTCGATTCAGACGATAGTCGAGCGTAACAAAGTTGAACCCTTTGTCTATGAAGTACTTTGCAAGATAAGCGTTGTTTTTGCGGGTGGAATAGATGTAAGCACCGCCATGGATATCGATAATGGTGATGCCATTAGGGTTGCTCGCATAATAAATGTCATATTGCTGCGGATAGAGGGCTTCAGGAAAAGGCTTGATATCCAAACGACTGTGCTCCGCGTCTGGCAGCGGAAGCCCTTTATGAATTCGCGCATCGTTCTTGGCCATATAGCCTAAGGCGACCTTCAGCATGAATCTATTCACTTTCATCGTTCTCACCACCCAAAGTTACGGGCAATCGCTTTCGCAAGCCCGTCATTCCATATTTCTTCCGTCACTTCATCCGCGGAGGCTTTGACATCAGGATGGCCATTGCCCATGCAAACAAACTTGGCTGCTTGCCCCATCGCGATATCTTGGAAGTCATCTCCAAAAGCAATCGCGTCTTCTTTGGTTAAGCCAAGGTGCTTTAGAAGGACAAGCATTACTTCTCCTTTATTGCGAGGTGCAGACATCACATCCACCCCACATTCGTGGAAACGATGGAAATAGATAGAAGGGAATTCCTTTTGGAAGAATTCATCATATTCAGAAGTGGAATGAAGCAAGAGCCCTGTCGCATCTTCGTTATGGTAAGGATGAACCGGCGGAACAACCTCACTGTAGACAAGGTGATAACGTTCCAAAGAATCGGTAGGAGGCGCGACCAAAAACCTGTTTTTTGGGGTTACGACTTCTGCCGTTAACCCTAAAGATACAACGGTTTTGCAGAGTTTTCTCAAAGTTTTATGGTCGATGGTCTGCTTATAAATCACTTTATTATGGTAGATGGCAATGCCACCAGCGCTGCCTAAAAAGCCATCGAATTTCACGCCTAATTCAAAGACACCAAATCGTTTAGCGGAGTGGTAGGGACGGGCGGTTGAAAGCACGACGAGGACGCCTTCTTTTTTCAGGCGCTTCATCGCCTCGATGCCAGAAGGAACCATGCAACGATTCTTCCAATCGTAGATGGTGTTATCGATATCAAAGAACGCGATTTTGTATCCCATCTTAGAGCTCCTTGAGTTTGGCGTTGAGTTCCTTCATCACTTCCAGATCCACTTTTTGAACCTGTCGGTCGTAGGTCAAAAGGCCATTGATTTCTTCTTCGACATCACTGAGTTGAGTATAAACCGCTACGGCAAGGCCTTCTTTCTTTAGTGGGATGATTTGCTCTTCGAATAGCTTTCGAAGCGCGATTTCTAGCTTTTCCTTGGTCTCTAACTTTTTGTAGCCAAAGGCCTTATCCATCATGGTGTGCCCGTTTTCTTTATAGGAGTAACCACCGAATTCGGAGAGAGAAAGGATGCGTTTGTGATCCGAATGTAAACGAGGCTTGATAAAGTAAACGTGGTGAGAAGAAAAGTCCCCTACCCCTTGATCAATCCAACCAGAGTTCGCATCGATGAGCCTTGATTCATCTAATTGCTTTAGACGTTCATAAACGTCTTTGGTGTTGAATTGACCCCATCCTTCGTTGAAAATCGTCCAAACAACGATAGATGGATGGTTCTTAAGTAAGTCAACGGTCGACTCCATGGTGAAAAGGTAGTTTGCTTTGGTAAAATCAGATCTCGAATGGAGTCTTTTCTGAACGCGTTCTTTCGTGTCGTCCCATTTTCTTTTAACAAACGGGCCAGTCATGATGATAAACGGGTTATAGGGAGCCCCAATATTCACGAAATCCTGCATGACAAGCATTCCTAGTCGGTCGCAGTGATAATACCAACGACGAGGTTCCACTTTGATATGTTTACGAATCATGTTGAAGCCATAAGTTTTCATGGCCAAGATGTCATTAATCATGGCTTGGTCCGTGGGAGGAGTAAGCCCTGATTCTGGGAAATATCCCTGGTCCAATGGGCCAGTCATAAATATCGGTTTGCCATTTAGCATTGGATATGGATGGCCTTTATGGGTTCCCACCGAAATCTTCCGCATGCCGAAATAGGAATAGACCGTGTCTTCTCCATTAGAGAATTTCACGTCATAGAGATTTGGAGATTCAGGAGTCCATTCGTGGAAGCCTTCTCCCAAATAAAGATTGGCCTTACCTTCTACGTCGATTTGCTCGCGACAAATTGGTTTCCCTTGAAAAGAAACTTCGGCGAACCAATTGTCATTTTTCCCTGAGAATTTTGCAAAAACTGTGCAAATCCCCATTTTTCTATGAATCTCATAACGGATATCCGTGAGATGATTCTCAGGGATATTCTCAAGCCAAACGCTACCGTAAATACCAGATGTCGCATGATACCAGATGCCACCCGGCTTCAACGATTGCTTGCCGATAGGATATTCTCCGCTGGTGTCATCTTTCACGATGACTCTTAAATCATTGCCTTTTTCAAGCAAGGTTAGATTCGCAAAGCAAAACGGGGAATAACCGCCGTCATGATGGCCAAGATGAACGCCGTTAAGATAGACATCACAAGAGCAATCCACGGCTTCAAAATGAAGGCAGACATGTTCTTTATCGATTCCTTGAGGTAAATCAAAAACCTTCCGGTAATGCAGGAACTTGCCTTTGACGTCTTGAATCCCTACGCCAGACAAGGCGGTCTCGACGGCAAAAGGAACCAAGATCTTGGTTTGGTATTGTTCAATCTTTTCTTTGCTGTTAGGCAGAAGAGAAAAGTCCCATTCCCCATTTAAGCAAGCATAAGAATCCCTGCGGAATTGAGGGTTAGGATGCTCAGATAATGGGCATTCTTTCGAAACGTTTTTCCCTTCTTCGGTGAACAGCAAATTCATTTCTTTGATTGGGCCAAATAGGCTGCGAGTTTATCGGCTTCTTCGTGTTTTCTCTTGAACGCTTTTTGCTGTTTCTCGATAAGCTTTTTATCTTCGAAGTAGTTGATACCCATCGCTCTTTTTGCGCGGAATCCATAATAAGAGGCAACTTCAGCCGCGCGCTTGCTGCCTTCTTCGAGAATGCGATAAACAGCAGGAATATCGTTTTCAAGTTCTCTTCTACGTTGACGCATTGGCTCAAGGATATCGTTTAGCACTTTGGCTAAGAAGCGTTTGACGGTGACATCGCCAAGGCCCCCACGCTGATAATGGGCTTTTAGTTCCTCAAGGTTTTTGTATTCAGGGAGATATTTAGCGAAGTGTTCATCCGTCGCGAACGCTTCCAAGTACATGAATACGGGGTTACCTTCGGTATGACCCGGATCAGAAACCTGAAGATGGGTTGGGTCAGTAAACATGGACATGACTTGTTTAGTCACGGTCTTTTCGTCATCGGAAAGATAGATCGCGTTACCAAGAGATTTACTCATTTTGGCTTTGCCATCTATGCCAGGCAAACGGCGGCATAATGCTTTTTCTGGAACCATGATCTTTGGTTCGATGAAGACATTTCCATAAACGGAATTGAACTTATGGGCGATTTCTTGCGCTTGCTCCACCATCGGCATTTGGTCTTCACCAGCTGGAACGATGGTTGTGCCAAACATTAAAATATCAGCAGCTTGCGAAATTGGATAATTCAAGAAGCCAACTGGCAAAGAGGAGCCAAAACCTCTCATGCCCATCTCGGTTTTTAACGTCGGATTACGTTCGAGTCTTGCAAGCGTTACGAGATTTGCGAAATAGCAGGAGAATTCAGCCAGTTCAGGAACACGGCTTTGAACAAAGATCGTGACCTTGTTCGGATCGATGCCTGCCGCCAAATAATCAAGCGCGACTTGGATGACGTTATCACGAACCTTTTGAGGATTCTCGGCGTTATCCGTCAATGCTTGGGTATCTGCGATCATGATGAACATCTCATCGAATTTGCCTTCGTTTTGAAGTTCAACGCGCATTCTTAAAGAGCCCACATAATGGCCAATATGAAGAGGGCCGGTTGGGCGATCGCCCGTGAGCATAACTTGTTTAATCGGATTTTCGTTTTCCATCGTTACTACCTACCGAGTGGTATTTTATCATCAATGCATAGCATTGCACGCGTTTGCAAAGCCAAAGTGCTATACTACCGCCTGAAAGAAGGCAAAATATGGAAATTGCTACCATTCAAAACCTCATCAAAGAAGAAAAAGCCGATGCCTGGGTCATGGTTGACTATGAAAACCGTAACAAGAACGTCGTTTCGTTATTAGGCGAAAAGATGCTGACAAGGAAACTGGTGCTCATTATTCCAAGCGCTGGCAAGCCTCAATTGATCGTTCATGTCATTGACACAGTTTATCTACGCGATGATGCGATCACATCCACTTTTGAATTAAGGCCTTATAAGACATGGCAGCAGATGCTTGAAATCGAAAAGGAGATTCTCTCTTCTTACAAAACTGTTTTGATGGATGTCAGCGAGTTTGGGCTTCTCCCTCGTGTGAGCTTAGCAGACCATGGCTCAGTCGAATATGTAAGAAGTTTGGGGTTAACGATTAAACCGTCCGCGGATGTTTTACAGCATTTATCTGCCGTATTAAGCGACGAGGAATTGGAGCTTCAAAAGAAGGTTTGCGAGATCACTTTGAAGATAAAAGACGAGGCTTTTGCCGAGATTTCAAGAATTATCAAAGAAAAAGGCGAAACCGATGAATTAGAGATTCAACAGTTTATTGCAAGACGTTTCCACGAAGAAGGATTGGTGTTCGATGAGGCTCCGCTTGTCGCGATTGGACCCAATGCGAGCGACCCCCACTACACACCGACACCAGAAAAGCATTCCAAAATCAAAGAAGGCGATTTGGTCCTGATTGATATGTGGGCCAAGCACGATCTTCCTAACGGTGTTTATGCTGACATCACTTGGATGGGCTATGTTGGAACAACTGTCCCCGAGGTATATAAAAAGCGCTTCGACATTGTGAAGCGCTCGCGTGATGCGGTAATTGCTTTCTTAAAAGAACAGCTTCCGCTTCGCGATGTATGTGCTTATGAGGCGGATGATGTTGCTCGAAAAGTAATTACGGATGCTGGATATGGCGAATTCTTCTTGCACCGCGTAGGTCATAACATCGCAGTTGATGTTTCTCCTCATGGGCCTGGCGCAAACCTTGATAATTACGAGTCCCATGACACTAGAAAACTCTTGTCTGGAACATCATTCTCCGATGAGCCAGGCATCTATGCGCCTGATTTCGGGGTTCGCTCGGAAACCGACTTGCATCATCGAAACGGCGAGTTGATCGTCCTTGCTGGATTACAGGATGAAATCATCCCAATCCTAACCTTGAATTAAGAAAGACGTTTCAAAAGGGCTGAGATCTCCTTGATCTTGGCCTCTTTTTCTTCTCCTTCAGCGTGTTTGACGCAGTGCTCAAGGTGAGCTTGAAGAACATCGCAGTTAACCTTTTTCAAAAGCGCGATGGTTGCAAGCAACTGGTTTGAGATATCCAAACAGTAGGCATCATCGTCGACCATATGCAAAATGCCTTCGATCTGGCCTTTTGCGATGGCAAGCTGATGATGGATTTTATCGTGACTAGCCTGCATTATTCCAAACCTGCAAATTTGAAACCAATCGCATCAATCGCTGCCTTTGCCGCTTCTTCGGTGATGGCGGGTTTGGCTTTGACGGTAGCGATTTTCTTCTCTAAATCGACTTTCACGGACTTCACGCCTTCCACTGCTCCTAAAGCCTTTTCGACATTTGCGGCGCAGTGAATGCAGTGCATGCCTTCGACATGGACGATTTGCTTTGTTACTCCAAACATGGTTATTCTCCTTTTTCTTTATGGAACCATCGTAGACGCAAGGCGTTCAATACGACGGTAATTGACGATAATGACATGGCAATCGATCCAATCATCGGGGTCAGAACCAAGTGGCCTTGATTGCCTGTTAGCCAATTGGGACTTACTTGCACCGCGTATAAGGCGCCGGCAGCAAGCGGGATAAGAATGAGGTTATATAAGAACGCCCAGGTGAGGTTCTCTTTGATATTGCGAACCACTTTCTTGCTGAGCATAAATCCTGAATAAACATCAAGAGGATCGTTTTTCACGAGGATGATATCGCTGGATTCAATCGCGATTTCAGTGCCTGCGCCGATTGCAATGCCGACATCCGCCTTCATAAGGGCCGGCGCATCATTGATGCCATCCCCAACAAAAGCGACTTTGTACCCCTGCTCTTGTAGCTTTGCCACGATGCTTTCTTTTTCTTCTGGAAGCACCTCGGCATAGACATCTTTGATACCTAGTTCATTCGCAATAGCCTGGGCAGTAGAATGATGGTCTCCGGTAAGCATAACGACCTTTTTGCCTGCGTTTTGCAAAGATTTCACCGTTTTTTGGCTATTTTCTTTCACCGCATCGCCGATTCCAACCAACCCAATGATGGATTTGTTTTTGACCACGAATAAAGTGGTAAGACCTTGCTTGGAAAGCTCTTCGAATTGGTCTTTCGTTTCGCTCGTTTCGATGCCTTCTTGTTCAAGCAACGCGACATTGCCAACAATGACATCATCACCTTTGATACCCTTTCCAGGGATATATTCAAAGGCTTCAGATAAACGGACTTTCTCACCTTTCATCTCGTATCGTTTTACGATCGCTTTCGATAACGGGTGTTCAGAATGCGCTTCATATGGGGCGACAAGATTTAGAACATCATCTTCCGATCCTTGATAAGCGATGACACGTTTGACTTCCATTTCACCTTTGGTCAATGTGCCTGTTTTATCAAACAGGAAAACATCGATTTGTTCTAATCGTTCGAACGCTTCCGCTGATTTGATCAGGATGCCGTTTTCTGCACCTTTTCCAGTTCCGACCATAATGGCGACTGGGGTTGCTAGACCTAAAGCACATGGACAAGAGATTACTAAGACAGAAACTGCGAGCTGGAATGCTAAGTTGACATCAGGATGGTTAACCCCGACGAGCCCTACTCCAGAAAGTATCATCCAGAGGGTGAAAACAAGAAGCGAAATGCCAATAACAGCAGGAACAAACACACCTGAAATACGGTCTGCGAGTCTCGCCAATGGAGCTTTTGATTCACTGGCTTCTTCAACCAATGCGATGATCTTAGCGATAGTCGTGTCTTTGCCGACTTTCTCGACCACGAACTTGAAGCTTCCTTCCTTGTTGATAGTGGCCCCGATAACAGAGTCGCCTTTCCTTTTATATACAGGGATGGATTCGCCGGTGATCATAGATTCATCAAGACTGGTCTCACCTTCTACGATTTTGCCATCGCAAGGAACGGATGCGCCTGGTTTCACCAAAACAATGTCCCCTTCTTTTAATGCCTCACAAGGAACCTCTTTGACTTCATCATTCACACATAAATAAGCAGTGTCAGGGGTTAACGCCATCATGGCAGCAATCGAAGCTGTTGTTTTGGAAGTCGCTTGGGATTCGATGAATTTGCCAATCGAAATAAAGGTAGGGATCATTGCCGCAGACTCGAAGTAGATGTTCATGGAATAGTTCATAACACCCATTTCATCACCGGAGGCAAAGCAAATAATCATCCTAACAAACGCATAGAGGCCATAGACGATGGAGACGCTGCTGCCTAAAGCAACGAGTGCATCCATATTCGGATGACGTTTCCATAAAGATTTGAAGCCAGAGGAGAAATGATGCCAATTCAAGACCACAATCGGGATGAGGAACAGGATTTGCATGGCGACATTGATGATGCAAATAATGCCCATATAGCCCGAACGATCGATCGCATCCATGACCGGAGGAATCATCGGACCCATGGAAAAAACCATCAAACACAAAAGTAGAATTATGCTCAAAATTAAACGATTTCGCTTTTTTCTGACTTCTTCCGCCCTTTTGCGCTGGATATCTTTGATGGATTGATTAACAAAAATCGAACAGGAATAGCCACTGTCGTCCACTGCTTTGATGATTTCTTGCGAGCTTACAACCGCGTCGTCATACTCAACGACCATGTTCTTTCCAAGCAAGGAAACGTTAACAGAGGAGACACCATTTAAGTGTGCAACGGCGCGTTCTACATTGGCTTGGCAGGCCGCGCACATCATCCCGTTTACTTCAAATTTTTGTTTCATCTAATACCCCCTGGGGGTATCTATCGTAACACCTTTTCTTTCTAGAAGCAAAGGCAACGCTTCCCTTCATAAAAGGAAAAGTCGCCTAGACACCAGGGTGCCCAGACGACCTTCCGGAAAGGAATGTGATGCTTTTGATTAGCTGATTGCGATAGAACGAGATGTATTCGTTTCGACGCGCTTTGGAAGGACAACCTTCATAACGCCGTTTTCAAGGTTCGCGGTGATCTTGTCTTCCTCAATCTCGCCGAAATAGAAGCGGCGGCGAAGTTTGCCATAGGCGCGCTCGGAATAAACTTGCTTGGCGCCTTCGACTGGCTTTTTCTCCTTCTTAGCGGAGATGGTGAGATAGCCTTTCTCAAATTCGATAGAAACGTCTTTCTTATCAAAGCCAGGGAGATCGGCTTCAAGTTCATAGGCGTTTTCAGTCTCAAGGATATCAACATCCATCACGGATGGGGCTTCGTTCTTTCTTGCTTGTGCTGGTTCGAAGAAGGAATCTAAGAATGGGTTGAACAAATAGTTTGTCATGGTTTTAAACCTCCGATTTAGCACTCTCACTTCTCAAGTGCTAACTATAGTTTATCCATGAAATTAGCACTGTCAATAGCCGAGTGCTAAAAAATGTTAAAAAC
>ONWJ01000135.1 GCA_900321535.1 uncultured Erysipelotrichaceae bacterium | reverse complement strand
TTATCTTCATGACGGGTAGACATCATCTTGCGAACGGAATCGAATGGAGCTTCATCCACACGTGGGGTAGCGGCTTCTAAATCGTTTTTGTTGTAACCGAGCTTATCGGCGAATTCGACCAAAGCGACTTCGGTTGGATCGCCATAGACGCCGCCGGCGATCTTCGCATCAGAGCAAAGCGCCATACCGGTGGCAAGAAGTCTGAGTTGATCTTTGTCAAACGCCTCAGCTTCATAGGCTTTTCCAGGCAAATAAGCAGAGACGACGGTCATTTTGTTTTGGGTCAAAGTTCCCGTCTTATCAGAGCAGATATAGGTAACAGCACCGAGGGTTTCAACCGAGGCAAGGCGACGCACGATGGTGTTGACCTTGACCATCTTCGTCATACCCATCGCAAGAACGATGGTGACAACAGCGGTAAGTCCTTCTGGGATTGCGGCAACGGCAAGGGCGACAGAATCAAGCAAAGCTTGGCTCCAAGTGGTACCGATGTTATTCATCACAAGTGCCCAGACGATCTTAACAATCAACATTGCGATAACGATGCCGACGGTGAGAATACCAAGGAATTTGGAGAGACCAGCGAGTTTCTTTTGAAGCGGGGTCATCTCTTCTTCACCGCTATCGAGCATGGTGGCAATCTTACCGATTTCAGTGTTCATGCCAGTGGCGATGACAACGCCTTCGCCATGGCCATAAACAACAGGTGTAGACATGAAAACTTCGTTTACGCGGTCCCCTACACCACTTTCGCCAGTCAAGGTGATTGAAGCATCTTTTTCGGCTGGTACGGATTCACCAGTCAAGGAGGCTTCGTCGGCTTTTAAACGATAAGACTTAATCAAACGTAAATCGGCAGGAACGGTACGTCCTTCTTCAAGGACGACGATATCGCCGACGACAAGTTCTTCGGCCGGGATTTCAAAAGTTTTGCCATTGCGGCGAACCGTCGCGGTCGGAGCAGACATCTTTTTCAATGCTTCGAGGGCTTTCTCGGCTTTCATCTCTTGGATGGTGCCGATGATCGCATTGATGAGAACAACACCGAAGATGATGAAGACATCAGCTAAGCCTTCCGGGCCTTCGTGAGCTGGGTTCGGGGTAACGCCATCTTCGAGGAATGGCGGCTTGTTCATGGCAATGATCGCCAAAACAAGGGAGATGATGGCGGCCACTGCAAGGATGCCGGTCATCGGGTCTTTGAGGTTGCCTAAAAAGATTTTCCACCAAGGATCGGCGGCTTTTTCTTTTAGCTTGTTTAAGCCATCTTTTTCTCTGCGTTTCAGGACTTCAGCGTCAGTTAATCCCGCTTCTTCCGAAACTGAAAACTTCTCTAGAGTTTCCTTTGAGGTCGAGTTCTCATACATTTGTCATTGCCTCCAATGTATATCTCATTTCGTATCATACCGAAATAATGCCGAGGTTGATTATACCTTCTTTTAATATTAAAAGACTAGAGTCTACGTAAACGATTCAAAGTAAAGATGACGCAGGCACCGGCTGCAATCTGTGATAGGTAATATATGCCAGACAAAACATAGGTATGGATCGGAAATCCTGGACTGGCAAGGAAAACCAACAAAAATGTCGCGCCGGTCGTTAAAACGAGGGCAACAAAGAATAATATTGCGAATAACTTAACCAACTTGAAGTTCTCCGTCCTTTGGAAACGGTAACGCAGAACGAAAACATAGGTCACTACTCCTAATCCGAATTGTCCAGCCCATAAGAAGATGGAAAGGAGGAAGAGGAAGCCAAGTAACGGGACGCCGTTAACGAAATAACTAAACGCGTTAGAGAAGGCGTTGCTAAGTCCAAAGAAGCCGTCAAAACCGATGAAGAACACCAAAAGAGAAACACCCATATAGGCTCGATCGTCATTGCGGATGTTCATGACGAACAAGACCAAATAGCAAGCGATGAGCAACAGGTGGTCAATCATGTTGGAAAGGGTGATAACGGCAGGCCAGCTGTTGATGACGCCGTCGGAAATGAATTCAACCAGAAGCAATGCAATCGCAAGACCAGCAAAGCCTACCGCGAAGAATTTGTTAATAGAAACGCCAAAGATATTTCTCATGGGCAAATTGTAAACCGACTTTCACTTTGTGAAAATCAAAAAGCACCACTTCATAGAAAAGAGCAAAATTTATTTGGTTTTTGCAGGGATTTTTACGCTTTCAACAAAAAAAGGGCGTGATGCCCTAAAGCCGCAGCAAACGATCCAAAGGGCAAGACATCCTTTCCTTACGTTAGGGAAGGTGGGCGCCTTGGTAAACTTTTAGGATT
>ONWJ01000161.1 GCA_900321535.1 uncultured Erysipelotrichaceae bacterium | reverse complement strand
TGAAATGTTTAATTTGTCTACGGCCGAACGTTTTGTATCATTTACGTTCGCCAAAGCCAGGTGAGTTAGCAAAAGGATTCGAACCGAATTGCAAGGTTTGAATCCTCTTTTGGTTGTGATAAAAGCGTTAGTGTGGAACCGACCTAGCCTTGCCGAATGTATTGTTTCTTGGCAAGGTTTATATATAATGTAGATGGGCGAAGGGGAAACCCTGGGGTCCATCGAAGTGCGGGAAAAAGTCCCGCTTTCTACCAGAAATAAGTGAGCCAAACTTTGAATTGCAAATGCGGCCTCACCTACTTGCATTGAGAGCATTTTCGCCTATAATGTAATTGGGCTGAGGAGAAATCCTCTGGGGTCCATCGAAGTGCGGGAGTATTCCCGCTTTCTTTATCTAATGAGGTGGCCTATGGATAAGACGTTGCATGTTTACGCAGATGAGATCGGCGACATAGGTCCTTTCGACGAGCGGAGTCCGATCTACGCGTTAAGCCTAATTTTCGTTGACGAAGCCACAGACCGAAGCAAGGGTTTATCGGCCTTAAAAAGGGAGGAGAAGCGCTTCGGGCTCGGTAGGTTTATCCATTCGGGAAACCTCATTCGTGGGGAGAAACCATACGAAGGGAAACTGCGCGAGGAGAGGCAAAGGCTTTTCTGGGCGTTGCTTACCTATGCCGCGGGAATCGATTTCCGCTTCTCGGTCGCGATGGTTTCCAAGGAAATCCTGGAATCGCCGCTGGAGGACTGCCTTATTCGTGAACTAATGGCCGTCTTGGACCGCAATGCGGAATACCTATCATCGTTCAACCAGATCGTTCTTCATTATGATGGCGGCCAGAAGCTATGCACCCATTCCCTCAACAAAGTTTTCTTGAACCGCTACGCCCGCGTTTCTTTCGAGAAAACGGCGCAATCGGAAGACGTCTTCATGCAGATAGCGGACTTGCTCTGCGTCCTCGAGAACATCTCCTATAAACTTGAGCGAGGCCACTTGTCTCGGAGCGAGGAAGCGTTTCTTGGCAAAAGGCAAAAGATTAAGAAAGAGGTTCTGGGCAGGTTCAAAAAGAAAAGAGTGTAGAGCAATTCGCGAGATTGCAATGCGTCATCAAAAAGAGAAATCCGCTTTTCGGGAATCCCGATGAAATCTACTGGTTTCACCTCTAAATCAAACTGGTTTCACTTTTCGAAGGGGCGGTTTCACTTTTTGGGCACTTTTCGCATGTTTTGCAAGGCAAGGAAATTCCCAAAAAGAAAACGGCAAGACCAACATGAGCTTGTTTATGAATAAGCCTAGCTGCTTGCCGTTTCTGTGAAAGGCTTTGGTTTGATTACTTTAGTTGCTACGTCCAAGAGGCTCAATAATATTGATCTTGAAGGACACGGCTTCCACTTGGTATTCCGCGATGGCCTTATTGATGACCTCAAGGATCTTATCTGCGTTCTCGCGGTAATCCTTCACAAGAATCAAGGCGTTTCCTTGGTCAGCGTAATATCTTAGTTCATCGTTGAGTTTGGCAATCAATAAGTCATTGATCTTGCTCGCGTACGGATAGAAGGCAACGGCATCGTTGACTTTATAGGTCAAGGTGTAGTGGATCTTATAAAGAGCATCTGGTCCATTGTTGATGAAGAGCTTGTCGGAAGAGAACTCTTTGTCAGCGTTGGTGATGATCGCTCCGACGGAATCACGGAACGGAACCAAGAAGGTTCTGCCATCCCCGTCTTTTAACGTTTTGCGGATTTTGCCACCTCTAACGATGATGGTGACAGCGTTAGGCGTTGGCTTGACGAAGCGTCTTGCCAAATAGACCACGATGATCAAAAGGATCAACGCGCCCAAGACGATATAAACGACGGGATTGGTGAAGATTTTCTTCAAGGATTCGGTGGCTCCTGCAGCGCCTCCGCCGCTAGAAGATGTGCTTTCCGCAGACGTCGTTGCCGCGGATAAGAAACGATAGATTAGATTCATAGTCATTACCTCGAATGGACATGCATAGTGTACTCTCCTTTAGGAGAATGAAAAAGCGGAATCGCTTATGGATTGGCTTTCATTCCTTCGCCTGTTATATTGTCTAAAAGAATCCAAAGCGATTCCTTCGCCCTCTAAAAGAAAGGCTCTATGAAAGAAATCATCGCAAAATCTTTGCAAAACGCGCGTGAAATATCCTTTTATCCTATGAAAGAAGGATTGCTTTATCGTGGAGGGGCGTTAGATAAATTAAGCAAAAAGGATGCCCGTTATCTAGCCAAGGATCTAGGGATTAAGGCCATCATTGATTTAAGGACTACCCAAGAGGCGATGAGCAAGCCAGATCAGCAAATAGAAGGCGTCGCTTATTACCATATCAATCTCATCACCATGGAGGAGATGGGCTCTTCCAGCGAGAAGGAAGCCAAAAAGAAAATCCTCAAAGAGCATCGTCTTCCAGATATCTATGAATACTATGAACGGATCGTCAGCAAGAATAGGGGAGATAGCTATCGGAAGATCTTTGATATCTTGTTGAATACGGACGGGCCCATCTATTTCCATTGCACGGCAGGCAAAGATCGCACTGGGGTACTCTCCGCGTTGATCCTATCTTTATTAGGCATCGACCAAGAGAAGATCTATGAAGACTATCTAAAGACCAATGAGCATCCTATCGTCCCGTTCTCTTATAAAGTGTTCGCGATGATGATGGATAAAGAGTTTCGGAAGCAATTCAAAGAATATTTCAATGCGAGCAAATCGCTTTTGGATCGCTCATTTGAGGCCATTGACCGCATCTATGGGAGCTTAGCAAATTTCTATTCCGAAATGTGCGGTTTGAATGAAGAAAGAATCCTTGCGTTCCGCAAGAAATATCTGCGAGAAGATTTCCTTCATTCGATAACGTAGGGGACCAACGGAATAAGAGGAACCCCATATCGTGAGGAATCGTTAATACCCCGTCCATGTATCCAAGGTTAGAATCCTTGATGCGGACCAGTTTGGTTGGCCCATAATGCTCAGGGTGACTCATGACGGTTTTC
>ONWJ01000008.1 GCA_900321535.1 uncultured Erysipelotrichaceae bacterium | reverse complement strand
CGGCATGATTATGGTGGGTGTTGGGGGTTTCGAACCCTCGACCTCTTCCGTGTGAAGGAAGCGCTCTCCCACTGAGCTAAACACCCATCGCTCTCTTAGAGCCGTAATATTATCACGCACGCAGGGTTTCGCTTCAAGGCGAAGTTTCTTATCAAAGAAACAAAAAACCGGGTCAAACCCGGATTCATGTTTTTCTGGTGGGCCTTAATGGACTTGAACCATCGACCTCCCGCTTATCAAGCGGACGCTCTAACCAACTGAGCTAAAGGCCCATACGCTTTCGCGCCCGATTATGTTACTCCATGTAGGTAGACTAGGCAAGGTTTTTTTCAACGAATTCATTCTTAAAAGTTTCCTAGTAAGGCTTTTAAAAGAACAAGCAATAAATATCTGATGATCAAACAAAAATCTATCATGGATTTTAGCTGAGATTTGCAAAGTTTCTGCAAAAATGCAACACAAAAGGCCTCCCACAAAGGAGGCCTGATTGCTTGTTCTGGCAAGCGATTAACGCTTGGAGAATTGTGGTGCGCGACGGGCAGCTTTGAGACCGTATTTTTTACGCTCTTTGGAGCGGGCATTACGGGTAAGCATACCAGCTTTCTTGAGAACGGAACGATCTTCGTTGGCCTCAAGAAGGGCGCGGGCGATGCCGAGGCGAATCGCTTCGGCTTGGCCGGTGAAGCCGCCGCCTTTGACATCGGCGATGACGTCATAACGATCTTCTGCACCAAGAAGAGCAAGAGGCTGCTTGAGGTTGAGAAGAAGGGTTTCAAATGGGAAGTATTCCTTCACATCGCGGCCATTAACGGTGATCTTGCCTTTGCCAGCGCAGACATAGACGCGGGCGATGGAAGATTTACGACGGCCGGTGCCATAATATTTCGCTTTGTTTGCCATATTCGTTTGACTCCTTATTTGCTGAGATCAAGAAGAACTGGTTTCTGAGCTTCTTGTTCGTGCTTTTCGTCGGCATAGACGTAGAGCTTCTTGAGCATCTGACGGCCGAGGCGTCCTTTTGGAAGCATGCCCCAGACGGCGCGCTCAACCATTTCGACCGGGTACTCTTGGAGCATAACGCCGGAAGAACGGGTGCGGAGGCCACCAATGTATCCAGAAGCATTGTAGTAGTTCTTCTTGGATTCTGGGTGGTTACCAGTGAGCTTCGCTTGGGAAGCGTTGATGACGACAACATAATCTCCGGTGTCGACGTGCGGAGTGTAGGTGGGCTTATCTTTGCCCATGAGGATGACCGCGACTTTCGAAGCGAGACGGCCGAGGGAGATGCCTTTGGCATCCACGACGTACCACTTGCGTTCGATGGTTTTCGCATTGGCCATTGTGGTTTGACGCTGCATTGTTTTAATCCTTTATTTTCATGCGGGCTTCATAAGAAGCGCCGACGCATATTTAACTATTCAAAAATATCGATGTCAAATCGTTTTTTAAGAAACTATTTCCATTAGAACAATAATATTTTAGAATTGTTGCGTGGACGAAAAGAAAAGCTACCAAATACTACAATTTGCCGAAGATAGAGACGGGTATGTTTCTGTCTCTGAAGCCAAGCGTTTTGGCATTGCCCAAACCTACTTGGTTTTAGCCGAGGAAGAAGGTCAATTCGAAAAGGTCGCCAAAGGACTGTACGTGAAAAAGGGATATCCGATCGATCCTTATTACATACTGCACTATCGCTATCCTAAAGCAGTCTTCCATTTGCTTTCAGCCGCAGCCCTTCATGGTTGGATAGAGCAAGACGCAGATCTCTTATCCGTTAAGTGCCCTCGCAATTACATGACGGCTGGCATTCAAGGCGCTAGAGTCACGCACGCAGGCTTTGAGGATTACCAAAGAGGAATCGGGCTAACGGTTACAAAGAATGGGCTATTCGTTCCGGTAACGGACAAAGAACGGACGTTGGTTGATATCGTGCGACACATGGCGGAGTTCTCTAACGAGACATTCAAGGTTATCATCCGCAACGCCTTTGCAAGCAATCTGGATGAGCAACAACTCGTCGCCTACGCGAAAGAGTTACGGCAAGAAAACGAAATAGAATTGCTTCGAAAAATCTATCAATAAGCCACTATCTAACAAAAAAGCGACGGACTTTTGCCGCCGCTTTTGCGTTTTCGTGATTTTATTTGACGAGGCTATAGGCAGCTTCATCAACATAGATCGTGCAATCTGGATGATCTTGGAGGATGGAGCAAGGAACCGCTTCGGTCTTTGGACCTTTTAGAAGATCGTAGATGGCTTTGGCTTTGTTTTTGCCCGTCGCGATCAAGACGATCTTTCTGGCGTTCATAATGGATTTAAGGCCCATCGTGACCGCTTTGGTCGGAACCTCAGAGATGTCGTTGAACAAACGGGAGTTATCCTTGATGGTGGATTCTGTAAGTTCAGCGATGTGGGTCAAGGAATCGAATGGAGTCCCTGG
>ONWJ01000217.1 GCA_900321535.1 uncultured Erysipelotrichaceae bacterium | reverse complement strand
GTTTTCTCGTCTTAGCGATTGCTTCTAAAACTTCTGGGTCTTGATCTTCACCAAGATAGGTATATCGTTCTTCGAAATTCTTATAGCAAAGGTCATGAAGCGTCTTATCCGCGTGAGGCAAGTTCGCATCTGGTTTGAAGAGGTGATCATGAACCGGTTCCACCTCGCCTGAGATCATGTCAGAGATCAATCTAGAATTGGTTACGACATATTCGTAAGCCTCTTCCTTGCTCATCCATTTTTCAAAAGAATCCAGCATTTCCCGCGTGGATCTGAAATGTTGATCCGGATTTTGGAAGATAGGTTTACGTTCTCTAGCTGGCGGGTTCATCGCGTGAGAACCACCGCCGATGGTCTTCGCATAGATATAAACATCGCGGAGGATTTTATCTTCGGGGTTGAGATAATGAACGTCTCCAGTAGCCACGACAGGCTTACCAGCGATATGGGCCGCCTCGATGATATCGTGGAGGATCTCAATCAATTGTTCCCTGCTTTGAACACGTCCCATGTTCAACAAATAGGAGTAGTTTTCAAGCGGTTGAATCTCGATATAGTCGTAGAAGGAGATTGTCTTCACAAGGTCATCGCGGTCACGGGTCATTGCAATTTCAAAGACCTCGCTGTTGAAGCAAGCGGAGCCAATCACCAAATCCTCACGTAATTCTTCGATGAGAGTGCGTGGAGTCTTAGGCAAAGAAGCACGTCCTAAATAAGTAGTATGACCTTCCGAAACAATGCGATATAAGGCACTTAAGCCCTTCTGGTTCTTGCACAAAACAACGCAGTGATAGTCATGGATATGACGGCAGAAAGCATTGAACTTCTCTTCCTGTTCTTGGAAGCGGATGCGGCCAGGATCTTCTGGATCATCAGGGTTCCCAATCCAGCTTGGGTCACCACGTTCGATGGTGAGATTAGCGAGGTCAGCATGGGTGATGCCTGGCTTTTGCATCTCAAGTTGGACGAGCATGACTTGCCAGCCCTCGCTTAAAGCGTTCGCGTCGTAGTCAGCGCGGTGAGCGTCCTTCTCGTTATAGATTTGTAGCCCTAAGTTCTTTAGCAAAGCACCTTCATTATGTCTTCCAGCAAATGGGAAGAAATAATGGGAGAGCGGCATGGTGTCGATAATTGGATTTGAGATCGGCGGCAATCCATAACGCGCAAAAGTCGCATTCAAGAAGCCAATATCGAATGTCGCGTTATGCGCGACCAAGATAGAGTCTTTCAAAAAGTCTAAAATCTTCGGCAAAACCTCGCTCATTTTTGGAGCGCGGAGCAATTCTTCTTCGTCGATATGGTTGATGGCAAGCGCTTCGTGGGCGTGGCTAAGATCCATCTCAGGATTGATCAGGGTGTCCCAACGTTTTACCACGTTGCCGCCTTCGATGATGACGCCGCCGAATTCGACGATGCGATCATATTTCGCAGACAAGCCCGTGGTTTCAGTATCGAAGACGCAGTATCGAGCGCCACGAAGAGGAATGTCTGTCGGGTTTTTGATGTATTCTGGCTTGAGGTCGAACATATAAAGTTCAGCCCCATAGATCATCTTAAATTGCTTGCCCTTTTTCTTTAAATCCTTCACCGCGTTTTGGGCAGCTGGGAAGGCTTGGATGACGCCGTGGTCAGTCAACGCTAAAGCGTCCATCCCCATCTCAGAGGCAAGTTGGACATAGGATTTGATTTCAGCCACGCCGTCAAGAGTCGACATGTTGGAATGCAAATGCAATTCAACGCGTTTCACTGGTTCGGGGTCATGACGAGGTTCGGGAGGGCTTAATGGGTCGACGAAATGCGCCATAACGATGCGTTGATTGGAGAATTTATCGACATCAATTGCCCCACGGATACGGAACCATTCACCTGGTTTCATTTGACGGATGCGTTCTTCGGAGATACGTTTTCCTCCGATGACACGGATGGAAATCGCGTCATTCGCATCGCCCATTCCATAGGTACCGAAAAGATTGCCCTTTCTAGATAATCTGGCCTCGCCTTCGAAAATTACACCCGAGAAGTCAACGTTGCCAAGTGGCATTTGGAAGATTTCATGGATGGAATTGCAAGGCTTGTAGTCGCCGACTTTCCATACTCTTTGGGCGTTGCGTTCTTCTTCCATTCGACGGCGGTTATCTAATTTCTCACGGATGAGTTCGTCTTCGGATGCTTCAATAGATGCCTTGCGGTCACGTTCAATTAACTGTTCGCCGGTTAAAGCTTCTTCGAGTTCATCTTGCTCGCTAGAAGCTTCTTCGGCTTCGGCGTCTACATTATCCACTGCTTGCCATTCGCCACTAGATAAGTCGATGTCCTGAGGAACGCCTTCTTCGATTTCGACTTGAGTGTTCTCTTCCATCGGAGCGGATTCTTGAACCGGTTCAGCCTGCGCTTCAACCTTTGTCTCCTCCTCAGCGGAAGGAGATTCTGGCTCATAGAGTTCGATTTCTATGTCTTCCGAAGCTTCTTCTGTGGCTTCAATCTCGACAGTTTCTTCCACTACAGTCTCATTTAAGACAGGTTCTGCAGGTTTTTCCGGTTTTTCTTCAACCGAAACCTCCACCATTTCAACCTTGTTTTCGTCTTCTTCAGGAAGCGCGACTTCAACCATCTCGGTTTCTTCGGCTTTGATTTCAACTTCCACCGGAGTTGGGTCGCTCTTTCTAGGCGAGACTTTGGTCAAAATGGAATAAGGATAATTGATAAAGGCAAAAAGCTCTTTGAGGTCATTGACCTTGCGGGCAGATTTCTCTTTCTCTTCTTCTGATTCAAAGGTCAAACTGATTACGCCGCTTCTAGGGCAATCGGTCACAAAATCAGGGATGTCATGGTAAAGAGCGAGATGCCAGTCCATCAAAAGATGGCCGACATCATCTGGGGTAACTTCTCTTCCGTAGGAGAATCGAATGGAATAAGGGTAACGAATGGTCGCGGAAGCTTCGATAAACTCGCTGAGAAGTTCATATTCCCATGGCTCTTCCTTTTCCACCGCCATATCGATCTTCTCGCTTTGATAAGGATTACGGGCGACGAGGATGAAGTCCATGTCAAAACGCTCGACATCAGAGATGCCAAGAGATTTCAAAAAAGATTGCATTTTCTTTTGCATGTCTCGTCCTCCTTAGAATAACCCGATAATATCTTTGACCAGAATGAAGGCGGCAAGGGCGAATAAAAGTACCATGCCAATCAAAGAAACGATGCCCTGCACCCTTGCAGGAATCTTCTTTCTACTGATTCCTTCTACTGCGGTCGTAAGCAATTGCCAACCGTCTAACCCTGGGAACGGGAGAAGGTTGAACACGCCGAGGTTAATGGACAATAGACCAGCGAAGAAGAAGATGTTTGACCAACCACCCGTTGCTTCTACCGTGGGAAGTGCGGCGGTCATGCCGACAATACCAGAAAGGTTTTTGATTCCTCCCGGCGTGAATAACGAAGCTAAACCTTGTCCAATCGCTGTATAGGCATTTAACGTTTTCTTGCCCCAATCTTGCCAGCCACGATCCCAGCCATTCCAACTTTTGATGACGGGCATCTTCATGCCGACATCTTTGCATGTCTTGTTCTCGATGGCGTACGTCAGTTCGTTGGTTGGAACAAGGCTTTCGTTTTTATAAGCCTCAACAAGTTGAGAAGTCTTCATGTTCTCTTTCACACGGATGAAATGAGGGTGAATCGTGAACTTAGCGCCTTGGAAGGTGTCACTTGCATAGTTTAGATATCCCACGCTTTGCTCCGTGTTCGGGTAATACTTGATGCCCAATTCTTTATGCGCGGCGGTCGTTTCAACAATCGTTCCATCCGCGTTTTTTAGCACCGGATAAAGACGGATGAAGTCACTAGAAGGACGGGCTTCAATCAGGGAAGAAGGATAATAAACCGCTACACGGGGTTCCTCTTCTAGCTTTGTGACCCCATCGGAGGAATAAAGGTAGACCTCACTATCGAGGATAGGAATGTTCGCGCCATACATGACCAACGGAACGATGTATTCTTTGGCTTGGGCGTCTGCTGGCATGTGTGCGCTTAAGTACTCCAGCGCCTGGTCGGAGTATTCTGGATGAACATAGTTGATGCTCACCGTTTCGCTTTGATAACCACCATAAGCGTAGTAGTACTGAGGGAACGCAAAGGAAGAGATACCAATGAGAATGAATCCCAAAATGAAGTTGGTAATAATACCGGCCGAAAGGATGACTGACTTTTTGCCTTTATGAATGGAATTCAACGAACGTTCAATTGGAGGTTCTTCCATCCCTTCAGGAACGGCACCTGGCTCGCCATACATCGTAACGAAACCGCCAAGCGGAATCACACGAAGCGAGAAATAGGTTTCGGCATTTTTCTTTTTCTTATGAATGATCGCTGGGCCAAAGCCAATCGAATAATCAAAGCAATAGACGTGGAAAATCTTAGCGGTGATCAAGTGTCCCAATTCGTGAAGCGAAATGAGGACGCCGAGCATAACGACGATAATCACGATATATTTGAGGACGTCATACCACTGCATCAGCATTCCCTCCTGCAAAGTCTACGGACAAAGGCTCTGGTTTCCGCATCCGTTTGGACAAGATCTTCAACCGTTTTCGGTTCGACGAACGGGATGTAGTCAAGAGCGACAGTAACCACTTCTTCAATCGATAAAAATGGAATCAGACCATCTAAGAAAGCGTAGACCGCTTCTTCGTTCGCGGCGTTTAGTACCGCCGGGCTATTCCCGCCACGTTGATAGGCATCAAGCGCGATGCCGACCGCTGGATAACGTATCGGATCGAACTCGGCAAAATCAAATGGACCAAGGTCTTGCAGGGTTTTTCCGGTTTTTAGGACAAAATCCACCTTTGTTTCCATCAAGGCATATTCAATCGGTCCGTGCATATCGGGGGCAGAAACATCGGCCACATAAGTGCCGTCTTTCTTTAACACCAACGAATGAACATGAGATTGCTTATGCATCATGATTTTGGTTTTTTCTAATGGGAAGTCATAAAGCCATCTAGCCTCGATGACTTCAAAGCCCTTGTTCATCATGGTCGCAGAATCGATCGTGATCTTCGCCCCCATTGACCATGTAGGATGGGCTAAGGCGTCATCTTTAGTAACGTGCTCAAGATCTTTTCTTTGCTTATCGCGGAAACTTCCTCCGCTTGCAGTGATATACAAAGTATCGATTTCATCGAGAGGAACGCGAGAGAATAGTTTCGCGATGGCGACATGTTCTGAATCAATTGGATAAAGTTTGCCGTGTCCTTGTTCCAACTCTTTTTGGATGAACGCGCCGCCAACAACAAGCGACTCTTTATTGGCCAAGCAAAGGATTCGGTTTTGTCTTAACGTCAAAACGGAAGGAACCATTCCAGAAAAGCCAACCAGGGCATTCACTACCATTTCAGGATCGGAAATACGGAACAAGCCTTCCCAACCGTCTTCTTCACTGAAAAAAGAAATGCCAGGAAAACGAGATTGGTAATCCGCTTTTTTCTTATTATCGCGGAGATAAATTGCTTTTACTTCTGGGAAACTAGCGATGATGTCAGGGATAACAAAATCACGAAAACCCACGCAGAACCCGTTTAAACGGAAAAGATCTCGATGCTTTTTCAATAAATCGAGCGTTTGAGTTCCGATGGATCCTGATGCACCTAGAAGTAAGACAGTCCTCATAAGAAGAAATTCCAGCCAACCGTTACGCAAACCGCGAAGATAGAAGAGAAGACGCAGGTAAAGATCAAGGAGTCAGCGCGGTCTAAGATGCCACCGTGGGCACCCATAAACTTAGAGAAGTCCTTGATACCGAAGCTGCGTTTCACGAAGGAGAAGCTAAGGTCACCAACATCACCAATAAGTGGAATGGCCATCGACATGATGAACGGCCACCACCACTGGGTGTCCGGACCAAAAATCTTAAAGGTAGGAAGAATGGGGAAGCCACAGGCGTCCACGATCATTGCAAAGGCAAAGCCGCTAATGCCGCCTAAGATCCAGCCACCAAAGAAACCTTCCCAGGTTTTATTCGGAGAAATACGCGGATTCATGTGGTGTTTGCCAAAAAGCATACCCACGAAATATGCCCAAACGTCATTGAGCATCGTGGTCAAGAAGACAAAGAGAATCAAGATCGCGCTATGCCAATATTGGAATACTGGAGTACTCTTATCGACGCTTGCATCCCAAGGACGAGAATAGATGATGCCTGGCGTATTGCTTGAACCATAAGCAAATGGGTAATAACGAACGAATAGCAACGCTTGGAAACCAAGTCCAACAAGCAAAGTCATGGTAACGAAGTAACCGACGTCGCCACTGGTGAAGTTCTCATTGAAGATGGAGAAGAGGAAGTAGCCGCCGATAGCAATCGCAATCGCGAAAACCGAAAGATAAAGGGAGTCAAAATGGAGCTCTAAAGAGATGTGCCAAGTGTCTAATGTTCCAGCGTCTCGAGCAACATAGTAACTAGATAAATTGTCTTTAAAGAAAACCCAATAGCCAAACGCAATCGCGATCAAATACGTGAAAACCCATACATACCACGGGTATTTTTTCCTGGAGGTATGAACAATTTCATAGACCGCCCCAATCAACATGATTGTGATGAAGCCAAAATAAAACCAGCCGCCCAAGACGATCGCAGGGATACCCACTAACGCTAAAATGCCAGCAACGATTAATCGATTGCCTAGAGACTTCTTTTTCTTTTCATCAAGATGATTGACTTCAATGTGGTGCTTACTCATTTTTGAGGCCTCCATATCTTCTGTTACGTCCATCGTATTCCTTCAGGCAATCGATGACTTGTTTTCTGCGGAAATCAGGCCATTTCACCGGAGTGAAAACGAATTCAGCATATGCGTTTTGATAGAGCAGATAATTGGATAGGCGTTGTTCGCCGGACGTCCTGATCATCAAATCGATATCAGGCAATCCCATCGTATATAAATGCTTGGAGAAATTTGCTTCCGTAAAATCATCCAATCCAATTTTGCCTTCCTTATATTCTTCCGCCATCGCTTTCGCGGCGCGGACAATATCGTCTCTGCCACCATAATTGAGGCAGATGTTCAAAACGAAGGTATCGTTTTTCGCGGTATCGGCAATGACTTCATCGCAAACCTGTTTGGTAGATGGGCGAAGTTTAGAATAATCGCCCGAGATGATGACGTGAGTCCCGATAGACATCAAGTAGTCCATCTCGGAATGGAAGAAATCTTCTAGATAATCCATCAAATGATCGATTTCATCTTGTGGCCTATTCCAGTTTTCGGTGGAAAAGGCATAGAAGGAAAGGACTTTGATGTCGAATTCCCTGCAAGTATCGACGACTTCGCGAAGTCTTTTGCAGGCTTCCTTATGGCCTAAATGACGCGGTAATCCGCGGGCATTGGCCCATCTGCCGTTGCCGTCCATAATGAAAGCAACGTGGGTAAGTGGTTTGTGAAGGGTGAATGTTTCTTTTTTACGCATGAGCGTATTATAACGTAACTCGCGCATATGCGTAGGGGATAAAACGATTTTCAAAAGAAAATCGCCCGAAGGCGACTTTCATTAGATGGACATGACTTCTTTGGTTTTCTCAGCCAAGAGCTCTTCGACTTGCTTGGTCGCGGCTTCGACTTCCTTTTGGATGTCGTCCTCGACGCGATCTTTGTAGTCATCGCTCATGGAATCATCTTCCTTGAGTAAGGATAAGGTGTCGCGTCTCACGTTGCGGATAGCAATTTTGGCTTCCTCAGCAAGGGCTTTGGCTTTCTTAGCGATTTCTTTACGGGTTTCCTCGGTCATCGGAGGAATGATGATGCGGATGGCGTCGGCTTCAACGTTTGGATTGAGGCCGAGGTTTGCAGCGTTGATCGCCGCGGCCACGGTCTTGATATCTTCTCTGCTATATGGCTTAACAAGAAGCTGACGTGGTTCTGGAACAGAAATGGAGCAAAGGGAAGTGATGTCCATTTTCTCGCCATAATAGTCGCATTTGACGCCATTGAAGATCGCAGGATTGGCTCTTCCGGAACGAAGTTTGCCAAAGTTGCCTTTCAATGAATCGATGGTTTTCGCAAATCTTTCTTTGCACTCTAAGACATAAGCATCCATAAATATCTCCTTTTCGATTAATCGTTTTCGATGACGGTGCCGATTTCTTCTCCCGATAGCACCTTGGTCACATTGTCGGGGTCATCCATATTGAAGACGCGGATGACAACGTCTTTCCCTTCTAGCATTGCAGCGGCGGTCAAATCCATGACCTGAAGCTTTTTGGCGATCAATTCGCGGAAGCTAAGATGAGAGATAAGCTTCGCGTTCGGGTTCTTGCGTGGGTCATCATCGAACACGCCATCGACGCCGTTCTTCGCCATCAAGATGGCTTCTGCCCCTACTTCTAAGGCGCGCAAGGTCGCGGTTGTATCGGTGGTGAAGTATGGGTTTCCGGTGCCACCAGCGAAGATGGTGACGATACCTTTATCAAGATGATGTAAGGCTTTTCTGCGGAGATAAGGTTCGCAGACCTGGTTGACGTTGATGGAACTCATGACGCGGGAAGCAATTCCGTTGTTTTCAAGGACGCTTTGGATGGCCATCGCATTGATGATGGTGCCAAGCATTCCCATGTAGTCCGCGGTAGCTTGCTCAATGCCGATCTTCTCAGCTAAGCGGCCACGCCAGATATTGCCTGCGCCAACGACAACGGCGACTTCCACGCCGAGATCGACGACACTTTTGACGACTTTCGCGACTCCAGCGAGTTTCTTGGAGTCTAAAATCATCGAATCCTCATGGTCAGCAAGCGCTTCGCCCGAGAATTTGATGACGATTCGTTTATAGATGGGTTTCATAGTAGATACATTATAGGCAGGAAGACCTGAGAATGAAATATCGAGCAAATGGTTTCCTAACAGAAAATCATAACTTTTCATTTAAAAAATAATCTCAAAAAGAGCTTAGACGTGTGTGCAAAAACAAAGAAAAGGCACCCAAAATCAATACACGGGTGCCTTATTTTGATAAATAAGAGAATTATTCAGCTTCGGTTTTTTCAACGCCATCGCCAACCATGTAGCGGACGAATTTGATAACCTTGAGGCCTTTGTCTTTGCAAAGCTGCGAGACAAGGAGCTTGCCTTCTGGATCAAGAGCATATGGCTTTTGATCAAGGCAGTTCTCACCAAGACGGGAGGCGACTTTGCGCTCGGCAATCATGGCTTTGACCTGGTCTGGTTTGGCAGCGAGCTTTGGATCCTCGGCAACTTCCTTTTTTGCCAAGGCGAGTTCACGCTCACGAGCTTCGGCTGGGACATCCTCGATGGTGAGGTAGTATGGGTCAGCGGAAGCAACGGTCATGGCAATGCCACGGTTGACGTCGCCAAGATCCTTGGAGAGAAGGACGAGAGCGGAGATTTTGCCGCCCATATGCATATAGGAGCCAAACGCTTCACCTTCACCAGCTTGGAGAATCTCAAAGCGGCGGAGAACGAAGTTTTCACGCATTGCGACAACCGCATCGGTGAAGAGGTCTTGGGTGATTTCCTTGGCTTCTTCAAGGGTGGCTGGGCACTTCTCGAGGATACGAGCAGAGACTGCATCGACGAATTCGCGGAACTTTGGAGAACCAGAAACGAAGTCGGTTTCGCAGTTGATTTCAACGATAAGGGCTTTTCCGCACTTCTCGCAGACTTTGACGTTGCAAAGACCTTCAGCAGCGGTACGGCCGGCTTTGGAAGCGGCTTTGGCGATACCCTTCTCACGAAGGATATCAATTGCTTTTTCTTCGTCACCGTCGGCTTCGATCAAGGCCTTTTTGCAGTCCATGATACCCGCGCCAGTGCGGTTTTGAAGGTTTTTGATTTGTTGGATGGTAACAGCCATTATTTTGCCTCCTCGGCTGGTTTTTCTTCAGCCGGTTTCTCTTCAGCTGGCTTTTCTTCGGCCGGCTTCTCTTCGGCTGGCTTTTGTGCGGCCTTGCGGGCGGCATAGCGAGCCTGACGCTCAGCTTGCATCTTGGCGAAACGCTCTTCGCGGGCTTTTCTGGCGGCGCGGATAGCGGCACGATGCTGCTCAGCGGCGATGTCGGCGACGCGGATGGCATCGGCCATGGTCGCTTCTTCACCTTCGTCTTTGGTGTAGGCGATTTCGGTGACACCGTTGCGGGCTTCGACAACTGCATCAGCGAGGACGCCGACGATCAACTTGATCGCGGAAGTCGCATCGTTGTTGGTTGGGATTGGGAAGTCGACGAGATCTGGATCATCGTTGGTGTCAACAAGAGCGAAGACAGGGATGTTGAGCTTGTGGGCTTCAAGGACGGCGTTCTTCTCAAGGGTTGGGTCAGCGAGGACAATCGCGTTTGGAAGACGGCGCATTTCTTTGATGCCACCAAGGTTTTTGTCGAGTTTGTTGTATTCCTTGCGGAGAAGGGCAACTTCCTTCTTTGGAAGGCGATCCCAGGAGCCATCAGCCTGTGCGAGATCAAGATCGCGGAGACGGCGGATACGGCCTTGGATGGTGCGGAAGTTGGTGAGGGTTCCACCTAACCAGCGGTTGGTGATATAGAAGGAACCGGAACGGACAGCTTCATCGATGACGATTTGCTGAGCCTGGGCTTTGGTACCGACGAAGAGAACTTTGCCGCCAGCTTCGACGATTGCCTTAAGGGCATTGTAGGAAGCGATGGTGCGTTCGACGGTTTTGCCAAGGTCGATGATGTAGATGCCATTGCGGGCACCATAGATGAATTTGCCCATCTTTGGGTTCCAACGACGGGTCTGATGACCGAAGTGGACGCCTGCCTCAAGGCACTTCTTCATCGTGATGATGGGGGCGTTTGGATCATGGAGAACTTCTGCCATGGTCACATCTGCTGCCGCTGGGACAGCTTCGTCGACGGTTTCTTCGACGACACTTTCTTGTTTGATTTCGTCACTCATTCTTGTGACCTCCATTCGTTTATGCCTCCCTCGTTTCGAACAGCTGACCACCTTCTCGCTTTTTAAGTCTGCTTCGACCCGGAAGGAACACGGCGCTGAATCCGCGAGGTGCGTATTGACCGCTAGAAAAGCGCGGCCGAGGGGTAATATACGCCCTATACGTATGTATACGCAAGTGAAATCTTAAGATTTCTTCCGTTTTGGGAAAAATGCAGCGTATTGATCCTGCATATGCTTTTGGCTCACGTGGGTGTAAACCTGAGTGGTATTGATGGATTCGTGGCCCATCAGTTCTTGGATGGTTCTCAAATCGGTGCCGGCTTCCAACAAAGAAGTCGCGAAGGTATGACGAAGTTCATGAGGATGGAGTCCGAGATTCAAACCGAGTTTTCGGTCGATGGAGGTCAAAATGTATTCTAATCCGCGCACCGTCAAAGGGTTGCCTCGTGCGTTCAAAAAGAATGCGACCGGTTTTGGGAAAACATCAACCTGTTTCAAAAGTTCCTCTCGAAGCCCACGGTAATATCGCTTCATCGCCTCTTCGGCCGATTTGTTGAAAACGACTTCGCGGTCCTTCCCGCCTTTGCCATCGTTGATACGTATTGTTCTGTTACGGTAATCGATGTTGGAATTCCTTAAGGCGACCAACTCACTAGCCCGCATTCCAGAAGCATAAAGCAATTCCAAAATCGCTTGATCGCGGGGCATCAAGTCATCGGTCCGTTTGGCGTTTTCTTCTAGAAGTTTATTGATTTCATTCTGGAAAAGAGCGGTCGGAAACGTGATGTCTTGTTTGGGGCTTGTGATGAAAAGAAAGGGGTTTTGCAGGAATTCTTCGTTATATTGGTCGCATAAAAACGTATAGAAAGCCCGCAGCGAGACGAGCCTTCTCGCCATGGTGCGCTTGCTGGTTTTCCGTTCGTATAACTCGTAAGTCAGGTATTTACGAATCAATGGAATATCCACGTCAGCAAGTGTTTTTCCTTTGCTGTCGATGAACGTTTGAAAAGCATCGATATCTCTTCGATAAGCGATGACGGTGTTCTCTGATAATCCCCTTTGGGACTTCAGGAAAGAAAGGAAATGAGATTCGGGTTTATTCATCGATGGCTTCTTTGTACCGCAAAATCTCGTTCATGGCAATAGAAGCGCATTCTTCGTGATTGTGTTTGTTCGCGCCAGGGAAGATCGCCCAGTTTGCGTTCATCGGAGAGAAATTGCCGCTGCTGGCGTTCTTTAGATAGCCTAGAAGTGAACCAAGCATGGTAGAAGAAGGCACGTCAACGCGCGCTTTTCCAAGCGCTTTGCGTTCTGCTTCAATCGCGGCGACGATTCCCATCGCGGCCGATTCGACATACCCTTCTACGCCAGAAAGTTGCCCAGCAATATAGACATTTGGGTCATTTTTCAAAGAAAGATCAGGATTTAATGCACTTGGGGCATCCAAGTAAGAATTGCGATGCATCAAGCCATAACGAAGAAATTCTGCGTTCTCTAAACCCGGAATCATGCGGAAAACACGTTGCTGCTCAGGATAGGTAAGATTGGTTTGGAAGCCAACGAGGTTATAGTAATCGCCAAGCGCGTTATCTTGACGGAGCTGCAAAACCGCATAGGCCTTTGGATAGCCATCTCTTTGTAAGCCGAACGGTTTTAATGGTCCATGTCGAAGCGTCTCCACTCCCCTGCTTGCGATGACTTCCACCGGGAGGCAGCCTTCAAAGTATTCGGTATCGAACTCGTGGAGCAACGCTTTCTTGGCGTTGACGAGTTCAGTCACAAAAGCGAAATACTGCTCTTTGTCGAAAGGGCAATTGATGTATGCCCCGTCATCTTGGTCATAACGGCTCTTGTAATAAGCCTTGGTGAAATCAATGCTGTCTTTCTTAACGATTGGTGCACTAGCGTCAAAAAAGGAAAAGCTTTTCTTACCGACTTTCTCGGTAAGATAATCCATCAATTTTCCATTCGTAAGAGGGCCAGTAGCAAGGATATAAATGCCTTCTTTTGGAGCATCAATTTCTTCATTAACGACAGTCAAATTTGGAAAAGAGCGGAGTTTTGCAGTGATTTTCTTTGCAAAAAGGTCTCGGTCGACGCTTAACGCGTTGCCAGAAGGAACCTCCGTAGATTCCGCCGCTTCCATCATGATGGAGCCCAAAACCTTCATCTCTTGCTTCAATAATCCGCAGGCATTATCGATGCGTTTGGACTTCAAAGAATTCGAGCAAACGAGTTCGCCAAAGAGGTCACTTTCATGCGCACCATCGCTAATCGCAGGACGACGTTCATGCAAGACGACAGGGAAGCCACGCTTCAGCAAATAGAAACAAGCCTCGCTTCCCGCAAGGCCTGCTCCTACAACATGTATCGTTGGTTTATTTGTCGCCATTTTTTTCCTTTTTCTCGATCCATTCCACATGGCGGCAACGTGGGAAATTGGTGCAGCCAATGAACTTCACTCTCTTGCCTTGCTTGATGACAAGATGTCCGGTTTTGCAATCCGGGCAAGGTCTAAGGTAATCGGATTCTTGATAGGTGGTTTTCTCTTTTTTGACCACCGGTTTGCCGTTTTCGTTCGCGGTGTACCTGCAGTTTGGATAGTCAGAACATCCGACGAAGCGCTCACCTTTACGGTTTTTCTTGTAGATCAGTGGCTTTCCGCAAAGCGGGCAGTTCTCACCAGTGTATTCAACCGGTTCTTTTTGGATGTAATGGCAGGTTGGGAAGCCAGAGCAGCCAACGAATGTCTGGCCTTTTTTGTTCTTTTTGAACACCAATGGGCGGCCACATTCTGGGCAAAGCTCGCCGGTTTGTTCGTCCGGGGCTTTCTCAATCAAATCCCTCGCGTGGACAAAGCCATCGATGAATGGAACATAGAAATCACTTAAGGCATCGTTGCAGGACAGTTCACCCTGCTCAACGCGGTCAAGCTTTTGTTCCATGTTCGCGGTGTAGTCGCTAGAAACGACATCTGGGAAATACTGACGGAGCCATTCCACTGCTTTCACGCCAGACTCGCTTGGACCTAAAACGCCTTTAGAAGACGTCACATAGTGACGTTTGATCAAGGTATCAATGGTTGAAGCGTAGGTAGATGGACGTCCAATGCCTTTTTCTTCCATCGCTTTGACAATGGAAGCTTCGTTATATGGAGGCTCTGGTTTGGTGAATTTCTGCTGTGGGTCGATGGAGACGATAGACTGCATCGTTCCTTCTTCAAGTTCAGGAAGAAGAAGGGTGTCATCTTCATCATATTCCCCATAAATCGCCTGATAACCAGGGAAGATGGTGCGGGAACCAGACAAATTGAACTCCAAACCATTTCCTTCGAGGACGATGGAAGTGCGTTCGGATTTCTTCGGGGTCATCATAGACGCCATCGCACGGCAATAGATCAAGCGATAAAGCTTGGCTTCATCAGGTGAAACATATTGAGCAACGATTTCAGGGGTGCGATGGGTTCCGGTTGGACGGATACCTTCGTGCGCGTCTTGAACATTCTCGCTCTTTTTCGGCGCTTTCATCGGTTGGACAGAGCCAACATAATCTGGGCCGTACACTTCGAGGATATATGGTTTAGCGTGACGAGCAAAGAAGTCAGGGCTGATGCGGGTGGAGTCGGTTCTCATGTAGGTGATCAAACCAACATGTGCGCCGTTAACCGTCAAACCTTCATAGAGTTTTTGGGCAACAGCCTGCGTTTTGGTGTTGGAGAAATGGTATTTTTGGTAGGCTTCCTGTTGAAGCGTGGAGGTTTTAAAGACTGGCTTTGGATAAGAAAGGACTTCTTTCTTGACGATGGAGGAGATATTCAATTCCTCAGGAATTCTCGCCAGAATTTTCTCCGCCTCTTCTTTAGAAGAACACTTGAATGTTTCGCCATCCACTTTGGACAACGTGGCCTTGAAAACCTTCTTGCCAAGTTTGACTTGGATCTCAATGACCCAGTATTCCTGTGGAACGAAGGCATCGATTTCTTCCTGACGTTCCACGATCATCGCAAGGGTCGCGGATTGGACACGACCAGCGGAACGCTCGCCAATTTTGGATTTCATAAGACCAGAAATCTTGAAACCGATGATGCGGTCTTCCATGCGTCTTGCCTCTTGGGCTTCGACCAAGTTCATATCAACCGTCGATGGGGCGGAAATCGCCTCCATAATGGCGGGTTTGGTGATTTCGTGGAAACGAAGACGTTTGGTGGTAGCAATATCTAGACCTAAAACCGAGGCCAAATGGTAGGAAATGGCTTCTCCTTCGCGGTCAGGGTCAGTTGCAAGATAAACTTCTTCTGCGCCTTTGGCCGCCTCTTTGAGTTTGCGGACAATGTTGTATCTGCTCTTGGAGATTTCCCAGGTCGGCTTGAATCCGTTTTCGACGTCAATCCCAAGACCGCCTTTTCCGCGCGTCGAAAGATCGCGGATATGACCTTCCGAGGCCATAACCGAGAAGTCTCCGCCGAGGTAGC
>ONWJ01000053.1 GCA_900321535.1 uncultured Erysipelotrichaceae bacterium | reverse complement strand
GCAAGAAGCGAGAACAGCAAGGCTAACTAATCCCATAACAATCGTAACAGCTTTGTTTTTCATCGTTTTGAGTCCTTTCGATGTTTTTGTATTTATTGCAAATATTATAGAAATCGCAGTTTTATTTGGAAGTGTGAAACCAAATGAGAGCTTTCGCTAAACAAAGCCCACTGCTTGGCGTAGCCGCAAAAGCGAACTGTTTTATCACAAAAACATCAATGATAACGCGATGACGAACTGCGCCACATAATAGAACACCGAATAGGTCGCCATATAAGCTTTCGACCGTTTTCCGGCTTTGAAATAGGCGCCCGTCAGCATGAAGTCGCTGGTGCCAAAGCATACGGCGGCCACAAAGAACATCACAAGATTGGTGAGCCCAAAGCCGTGCAGGATGTTCATATAAAGCGAGGTGGACACCATCGAGGTCAAGCAGAAAAGATAGAATAAACCAAAGGGCAAGAGCTTGCCAAAACGAACGCCCGCCTTACGCGAAACAACCATATACAAAGAGGAAATAACGATCGCGGTGAGGAATGGCAAGGCGATGAACCACCCATTCCCAGGCACATAGTAGCCAACGAATAAAGCGATCACATAGAAGATGTGGCCAAAGGCAAACGCGAACATCCCCGCCAAGATCCAGATGTTTTTGGTTTTTGTGACGATGTATTTGAAGCCAAGTAGCAAATCGCCAAGCATTCCGAAGAATAGGCCAAGTATCAAAAGTACTTTAAACGGGGTCGAACCGGGCGTAATCACCGCGCAATAGATACCTAAAGCAACGAAGAACAAAGAAGCGATCGTTTTAAAGACAATCGTTTTGGCGGAATAGTTGATGACCTTGCTGACGATGAAAACAATCGAAGTCAACGCCCCCAAGCAAAGCAAAATGATAGCTACTGTCATACGCCTATATTATATGTAATTTTGACGTGATAAACATCAAAAGGAGAAACGATTGAGGGTTCGAGGCAACAGGTAGATGCACAAACTCATCCGTTCGGTTTGAAATCATTCATGCTTCTTTTAATTCAATAAATGACATTTTCCCTGCAAAACTCGCTTATTTTTTTCAAGAAGCCTTATCTTCCCGTTTTCTAAAATCCGATTTCGGTTATTATTTTAGCCATAAAGGAGATGTGCATTATGAAGAAAAATGCCTTGTTGACTCTTCTCTCTACCGTCGCTTTGATCAGTTGTTCCACCCCCGCTGCTACTTCCAACGAGAAGGTGCAACTTGCCGAAAAAATCATAGACACCTATTCCGTCGTCGACTTCATGCAATCCGATGTCGCACCCCTTGTTACCGATCCTGCAAAATGGGCAGAGCATAGTAAAAAAGGAGCGATGACTTATTACATCCACCCCTCTTATCAAAACGTCCTCTATACGACTTTCGAGGGATATGGAAAATTGATTAGCAGCGCGCTTCCTTCCACTTATCAATATTCTTTCTCTGATAACTCCATTCTCGTGAAAGACGATAATGCAAAAGGTGTTTTCGTCGCCAGTTTGGATATCGCCAAAAAGCAGTTCAAAATCGGTGGCAAACTATCTTTGGGTTTGATCGGAGCCGAGAGCTCGATCGCCGGGTCTTTGCTCGCCGAGACGAAATACGTATCGAATACCGTCATACCGCCGCAAGACCCAATCTCAACAATCTCCTATGAAACCTTTGCAAAGGACTTCGACTTAGTCGTTGAGGGCAGCACGCTTTATGCCCCGCTTGCCCTATATGACTCCGTCTTTAGCTCCAGCTTAAACGCCTATCACATCTATGACTTTGAAAGGGTTGTCCAATATAACAACAACATGGCCATCGCTTTGCCTTTAGGAACAAAAGATGGGGCAATCATCAATAAGCTAGCCGCGTTTTACGAGAAAAACGGTATGCCTTATGACCTAAGGCTTCTTGATAAGGCCGCTTTGTATCAGATATTTGAATATCGTTATGGCCTCCGCAATCACCGCCACATCGCCTCGATGCCAGAGTATTTCTCCTTGCTAGGCTTTGATGAAAGGCTAACGGCTGAAGACGCTGATGCAAGGTGCATTGCTTACTTTGATCTTTTCGCCGGATTAGAAGATGACCACACCGGGGTTAGCAGCGTGGCCACTTGGTTTGGCGACAAAAAAGAACATGTCTTCCGCGGAGCGCGTTCTAACGAAAGAAAGATGCTTAAGAGTTCATTGTCCACCCAAAGAAACAACACGTTAGGCACCACCCCAACCTTGTATGGAGTCGATGGCAATGTCTATTACTCAACAAGCGGCAAGACAGCTTATTTCTATTTCGATAACTTCACATTCGACCCGAATCGCTTTGACCCAGAGAAAACTGATGAATTATGGAAAACCGATAGCTATTTCTATTTCGTCCACGCGTTTGAGGAAATCAAAAAGCATGGCGGCGTTGAAAATGTCGTCATCGATGACTCCTGCAATGGCGGCGGAACCCTGGGTATCGCCGTCAAACTCCTTGCCCTGATTTCTAAAGACAACGCTGGCAGCGTTCATCAATATGATAACCTCAGCCAGTCTTTGAGCGAGTTGGCTTGCCAAGTCGATAGCAACCGCGATGGCAAATACGATGCTGATGACGTCTATGGCGATGACTTCAAAATCTCCATTCTCACCTCACCCGTTTCTTTCTCTTGTGGAAACCTTTTCCCCGTCTTTGCCAAGCGTAAGGGCAATGCCAAAATCGTTGGACAGACCAGTGGCGGCGGCGAATGCGTGGTCGAAACCGCGTATCTTCCATCTGGAAAAGCGATCCAGTATTCCTCCAACACGATCCTATGCGGCTATGATGGAAAGCAAGTGATCCGCGGAGTAGAACTCGGCGCAACCCCGGATATCGAACTGCCCTATTATCAGTTCTACGATCTCGATCACCTCGAGTCCGTGATAACCAAATAATCCGCGAAAACCATCGGCTGACGAGACGTAATTATCTAGCTTAATCTATCCGCTTTTACAAAAATATATGGGTTTTGC